>CALKIP010000266.1 GCA_937995995.1 uncultured bacterium | reverse complement strand
CCGTGGTGCGGATCGTTTCGAGGAGATCAGCATGTTCGCTTTCCATGTAGGTTAGCAGCTCGCTCTCGAATCGGCGCACATCTTCGAGGGGCGCGGATTCGGGTCTGGGGTCGGCCCCGGAGCCTCGGCGGTCGTCGCTCATCGTGATGCCGCCTCCGCCACGAACCGGTCTGCGGCGAACGCGCTCAGCGGAAGCGCCGGCACCTCGCCCGTGATGGCGTCGGCGACGACCTCGGCGGTGACTGGCGTGAGGAGAATGCCGTTGCGGTAGTGGCCGGTGGCGTAGAAGAGGCCCTCCACCTCCGGGTCCGCGCCGAGGATCGGCAGGCCGTCCGGCGTGCCCGGACGGAACCCGGCCCAGCACTCCTCGAACGGGGCATCGGCCAGCGCGGGCACGATGCGCAGCGCTGCGCCGAGGAGCGATGCGATCCCCGCGGGCGTCGCGTGCTGTCGGAAACCGGCCCGCTCCTCCGTCGCACCGACCATGAGCCGGCCATCGCCTCGTGGGATCAGGTAGCAGTGCCCGGCCATGACGATACGCGTGAGGGCGGGTGGCACCGTCCTGACGGCGGCGATCTGGCCGCGCACCGGCTCCACCGGAAGTGGGCGTGGAAGCCCCGCGAGGGTGCCGCTCCATGCGCCGGCCGCCACCACCACCCGCTCCGCCGAGATCCGACCGCCATCGTCGAGCACGATGCCGGTTGTTCGGCAAGCGCCGGCGTCGCATTCCACGGCCGCCACACGCTTGCCCAGCAGGAAGCGCACGCCCCCTCGTGCACCGGCCACCCACAGCGCCTCGCCGAGCCGGCGGTTGTCGACCCAGTGGTCACGCCTGACGAGGAGCCCCACGCGTACTTCCTCCGTGAGCGCCGGCTCCAGAGCGCGGGTCTCCGCCGTATCCAGCAGGGCGACGTCGTGCCCCGCATCACGCTGCCAGCGCCAGGCCGCCAGAAGTTCTTCCGCGCGCTCGTCGTCGAGGGCGACGTGCAGCTTGCCCTTCGCGCGGTACTCGATCGGCACGCCGGCGGCCTCCCGAAGGGCGTCGATGAAGGCCGGCCACCGGTCCAGACTTGCCAGGGCCAGATCGAGGAAGGGGCCCGGCGCATCGGCCTCGGCGATCGGCGAGAGCATACCGCCGGCCGCATGCGTAGCGCCCCGGCCAGGCTCGTCCCGCTCCACGACCGTCACGCTCAGCCCGCGGCGCGCCAGCGTCCACGCCAGGGCACAGCCGATCGCGCCGCCACCGATGATCGCTACGTCGGTCGTCCGGCTCACGGTTGGTCCAGCCCCTCGATACGTCCCAGCCCCTGATCGCGATAGTCGCGGCCCAGGTGCACGTAATGCTCCGCGCCCAGGGCGACGGCGCGCCGCGCCTCCTCGCCCAGCTCCTTGCGTACCTTCGCCGGTACGCCGGCCACGAGCGTTCCTGGCGGCACGATCATGCGTTCCGGCACCACGCACCCCGCGGCGACGATCGCCCCTTCGCCGATCTCGGCTTCGTGCAGGAGGACGGCGTTCATCCCGATCAGGGCGCCGTCGTGGATCGTGCAGCTCTCGAAGATCGCGCCGTGGCCCACGGTCACGCCGTCGCCGACGACCGTCTCGCCGCGGTCGCTGATGTGGAGGACGCAGTTGTCCTGGATGCTCGTGCGCGCTCCGACGCGGATCGCGTGCTCGGGGTGGTCGCCGCGGAGCACCGCGCCGAACCAGACGCTCGACTCCGGGCCGATCTCGACGTTGCCGATGACCACCGCCGTGGGCGCGATGAACGCCGTGGGGTGGATCCGTGGCTTGATGCCGTTGAAGGTCAGTATGTGTGCCATTACTTGCTTTCCAGAATGTCTGCCAGCCGGCCGGCGTCGATGTTGCCACCGCTCAGGATCAGAACCGCCGGCCCCGATCGCGGGCGGTACCCGTCCCGCAGCAGCGCTACGGCCGTCGCGCCGGCGCCCTCGACCACGAGGCCGTCCCTGCGATAGAGTTCCCGGATCGCCGCCGCGATCGAATCCTCGCCCACAAGCCGGATCTCATCGGTGACCGGGCGCGCCCGCTCGTAGCTCTCCTCTTCGACTCCGCCGGCAAGCCCATCGGCCAGTGTCGGGCCGTGGTCGACGGGTGGCACCGGTGCGCCGGCCTCGAAGGCGTCGTGCATGGAGCGCGTGAGCTCGCTCTGCACGCCGACGACACGTACGCCGCCGATGGCACTCATCACCAGGCCGATCCCGGCGATCAGGCCGCCACCGCCGACGGGGACGATCACCTCTCGGAGCTCTGGGAGCGTCTCGAGGACCTCGAGAGCGATCGTGCCCTGGCCGGCCACGACACACGGATCGGAGTAGGCGTGCACGAAGGTCGCGCCGGTCTCCCGTGCATACGCGACAGCCGCGGCCTCGGCATCGTCGTACGTCCCCTCGACCTGCTCGAGTTCGGCACCGAAGGAGCGGATCCGCGCCTGCTTCATCGCCGGCGCCGAGCTCGGCACGAAGATCGTGGCCCGTATCCCCGCCTCACGCGCGGCGAGTGCCACACCCTGACCGTGGTTGCCTGCGGAGGCCGCCACGAGTCCACGCGCACGCTCCTCGGCCGTCAACGTGGCGACCGCGTTGAATGCGCCGCGAACCTTGAACGAGCGCGTCCGCTGCCAGCATTCGAGCTTCAAGTAGACGTCGCAGCCGGCCATCTCCGAGAGCCAGTCGGAGCGCTCGAGTGGCGTTCGGTACGCTGCCGAGGCGATGCGTCGACGCGCGAGATGGATGTCGCGCAGGGTCAAGGGTCGCATGTCGGGAGGATGGCGTGAACGGACCGGCCGCGCAAGCGAACTCGATGGCTCACCTGCGCGGCCGGCTGACTTGCTGCGTGAGGCTCACACGGACGAGCAGCCGTTGGCTGGACGGGTGCCGCAAACTCGCCCGGTAGGTCGCATGCTGCGTGCCCGCTCGCCTACGCCCTGGCGTGTGATGCGGAGGAGGGCGTGGACGGCGGCACGTCCGGACCTTCGCCGTCGGGGGTGAAGTCGTCGAAGTGGCCGTCGGCTCCGGACGCGGGGGCGTGCGGCGGCTCCGGCTGGGCTGCCAGCCGCTTCAGGCGCGCACGCAGCACCTGCATCTCCGACGCTTCCAGCACCTCGATGACCACGCCGTCCGTCACCACCCTCTCACCCGGCTCCGGGACGTGGCCCAGTTCCTCGAGGAGATAGCCGTTCAGCGACCGATGCTCCAGCTGAGGCAGCGCGATGTTGAAGACGTGGTTGATCTCGCGCAGGTCCGCATCACCCGCCGCCACGATCTCGTTGCGGGAGACGCGGATGATCACCTCCTCGGCCACGTCCCTCTCGTCCTCGATCTCGCCCACGAGTTCCTCGAGTACGTCCTCGAGCGTGACCAGGCCATCGACGCCGCCGTACTCGTCGGCCACGAGCGCCAGATGGATGCGACGGGCCTGGAAGTCGCGCAGCAGCCGCGAGACCGGGACCGAGCCCGGCACCACCAGCGGCTGCCGTGCGAGGGTGCGCAGGCGCACGTCCCGCTGCCCGGCCGTCAGTGCCTGGTAGGCATCCCGCAGGTAGAGGATGCCCGTGACATCGTCGATGCTTTCGTCGTAGACGGGGATGCGTGAGTACGGCACGGCACCGAGCTCGGGCGCGATGTCCGCGAGGCGGAGCGAGTCCTTCCACGCGAAGATGTCGACCCGGGGCGTCATGATGTCCCACGCCGTGATTTCGTCCAGGCGGAAGGCCCCCTCGATCAGCTGCCTCTCGTGCTCCTCGATCACCCCGTCGCTGCTGTGGAGCACACCGAGCTCGCGCATCTCCGTCTCGGTGATCGGGCCGACCGACGGCGTGGCCGGCGGCGACTCGATCCGGGCCAGACGGACGAGCACGGCGAGGAGCGGCGCGAACAGGCGCGAGAGGAAACGCAGGGTCGGGGCGAGGGCGAGCGCGACCGGGACGGCTCGGTGCAGGGCGAACATGACGGGAAAGAGCTCGCCCAGCACGACGACCACCGCAGTCACCACGGCTCCCGCGATCAGGAGGCCGTAGAGATCGCCGAGCCCGAAACCGATCGCCGCCGCGGCACCCGCGGCCGCGATGTCGCCCAGGGCATCGCCGAGGCGCACCAGCACCAGAAAACGATCGGGGCGCTCGCGCAGCTGGGCGAGGGCCGTCGCGCCTCGACGTCCCTCGTCGGCCAACGCCCGGATCCGGGCGTCGCTCAGGGAGAAAATGGCCAGTTCCGCGGCCGAGAAGACGGCCGACAGGGCGAGAGCGAAGAGTAGGATCAGGGTCAGGAGGAGCACGGCTCCCCCTTTCGTCTACCGGGAGGGCGTTCCCTCCCCCCGCTACTTCGGTCTACGTCCATTTACGACTCAGTTGAATGAGCTCTTCGACGAGATCTCCGGCGGTACGGCCATCCGCTTCCGCCTGGAAATTCGCCATGACACGGTGGCGCAGGACCGACGGCGCCACCTCGCGTACATCATCATACGTCGGAACCGCGCGTCCCGAAAGCGCCGCACGCGCCTTCGCACCCAGTACCAGATACTGCGATGCACGCGGGCCGGCACCCCAGCTCACGTAGCGACGCGTCAGCTCCGGAGCTTCCTCGTCCTCGGGACGCGTCGCCCGTGCCAGCCGAACCGCGTACGCCACCAGCGAAGGCGGCGCAGGTACCCGGCGCACCAGCCCCTGGAGCTCGGTCAGCTCCGCAGCGTTCAGCACCGGCGAGACCTCTCCGAACTCGACGCCGGTCGTCTGCATGGCGACCCGCTCCTCTTCCTCACGCGACGGGTAGCCGATCCGCAGCTCCAGCATGAAGCGGTCAAGCTGTGCCTCGGGCAGTGGGTAGGTACCCTCCTGCTCGATCGGGTTCTGCGTCGCGAGCACGAAGAAGGGGCGGTCCAGAGGCATCGTCACTCCCGCGACCGTGACCTCACGCTCCTGCATCGCCTGCAGGAGCGCCGCCTGCGTCTTCGGCGGCGTACGGTTGATCTCGTCCGCCAAGACCACGTTCGCGAAGATCGGACCGCGTACCACACGGAAGGCTCGCTTGCCCGTCGTGCGATCCTCTTCCAGGATCTCCGTACCCGTAATATCGGACGGCATCAGGTCGGGCGTAAACTGAATGCGGCTGAACTGCAGATCCAGCGCCTCCGAAAGCGTCGAGATCAAGAGCGTCTTCGCCAGACCCGGAACGCCGACCAGAAGGGCATGCCCGTCCGCAAGAATCGCCGTCAGAAGACCGTCCACAATGGCGCGCTGACCGATCACCCGCTTCCCGATCTCGACCTCGAGCGCCGAGCGTACCTCCGTAAGCCGCTCCAGCAGCTCTACATCTCTTTCGCTCGGTTCCACCTGCTTTCGCGCCACCGTTGCTTCCATGCCGCTCCTCTTCTCGTTGCGGGTCCTCGTCTTTCTCGTCGGGCCTACAGCAGGATCGGGGCCGCCGTCCCACTGCCCGTACGTCGACCCGTTTGCCGTCGGCCACGACCGGCGCACACTCCACCCGGATCCGATCGGTTCCGGTGAATCGGTACGCAGCCAGACCGCCGCACCCGCGTCACGCTCCCCCTTTACCGCAGAGCGCGGACCGAGTTCCCGACCATGGCACGTTGATGAGTGAACGGGTGAACGGGTGAACGGGTGAACGGGTGGCGCTCTTCACCTGGTCGATCTCTTGCCTTGTCACCGCATCGGCGGAAGGGTGTGGAAAGCGGGCCCGACGGATCCGTCGTGGAGGTCGAGGGTAG
This sequence comes from uncultured bacterium, assembly GCA_937995995.1. GTDB lineage: Bacteria > Gemmatimonadota > Gemmatimonadetes > Longimicrobiales > RSA9 > CALBZE01. Next base: position 7,200 of record CALKIP010000266.1, on the reverse strand, counting down.
GGCTGCAGTCGATGGGACGGGCGAGGTGGAGGAGCGGCTTGATGTGCCGGTCGCAGGATAGACTACGCAACCTATGGCACACCTCTTCCCCCCGCAAGTCGCGGCGCTTGCGAAAAATTTCACAAGCGGGTAGCTTTGGGGACTGTTTGCTGGCGGACCGGGCCGAACGGAGATGGGGGACAAGAGGCGGCAGTCGACATCGGGCGATGTGAGCCGCTACCTCGGCTACGGACTGACCTGGGTGGCGAGCACGCTACTCTTCCTCTATCTCGGGACGCGCCTGGATGCGTGGGTCGGGACGGAGGATGTCTTCGCGCTCCTGGGCGCGCTGGTCGGGGCGGCCGCCGGTTTCTACTATATGTACTACCACCTGGTCGTCGAGCCGCGCGGGCGCGACGGTGGAGGTGAAGAGGACGAGCGATGACGAAGGCGTGGCTGGGGTACGCCGGAGTGGCGCTTGGGTTGGTGATCGTAGTGGCGCTGATTGTCGGCGCGCTTGTGGATCAGGCGTCGGCGGTCGCGGTGTGGGTCGGGGCGGCGGCGGCATGTCTTGTCCAGGTCGCCGCCTTCGCCATTCTGCTCACGGCCCGTGGACGGCCGGGGCAGTTTCTCGTTGCGTGGGGTGGCGGCTCGCTTCTGCGCTTCCTTCTGATCGGGCTTCTCGCGGTGTGGGCGACGCGGGTGGGGGCGCTTCCCGCCGAGCCGTTGCTCCTGAGCGCGGTCGGGTGCGTCACGCTGCTCGCGTTGCTTGAACCGGTATTTCTGCATCGGGGTACCTCGCGGATATGATCGGACGAATCGTGCCAATGCTCGCTCCCGTCGCACAGGCGGAGGGTGGAGAGTTCGATATCCAGGAGATGATCCTCCAACACCTGGTGGATTCCCGGGAGTGGGAGGTCGGTCCCTGGGTGATTCAGTTGCCCGAGATCCATGTTCCCCTGGGGCCCGTGGTTCTCGATCTCTCGATCACGAAGCACGTGCTGTTCATGTTCTTCGCGGCCCTGATCGTGATCGCGATCATGATCCCGGCGGCGCGATCGGCGCGACGGGCCCATGAGGAGGGTGCGCAGCGCGGGCCGAAGGGCGCGGCGAACGTGGTGGAGGCGTTCGTGCTCTTCCTCCGCGACGAGGTCGCCATGCCGAACATCGGGCAGGGCGGTGAGCGTTTCGTGCCCTTCGTCGTGACGATCTTCTTCTTCATCCTTCTCTCGAACCTGCTCGGCCTGATACCGTGGGGCGCCACGCCGACCGGGAACATCTCGGTCACGGCGGCGCTCGCGATCCTGAGCTTCATCGTGATCGAGGTGGCCGGGATGATGGAGCTCGGGGCGAAGGGGTACGCGAAGACGATCTTCTACGCTCCCCCGGGTATGCACTGGGCGATGAAGATCCCGATGCTGATCATCATGACGCCCGTCGAGTTCCTGGGGAAGCTCACGAAGCCGTTCGCACTGGCGATCCGTCTCTTCGCGAACATGACGGCCGGGCACGCGGTGGTGCTTGCTCTGACCGGGCTGGCGGTGACGGCGAGTCTGGCCGGGGTGCTGCCGGTCGCGATCGCGCCCGTCCTGATGGCGACGGCGATCATGGTTCTGGAGCTGTTCGTCGCCTTCCTTCAGGCGTACATCTTCGCGATGCTGACCTCGGTCTTCATCGGGATGATTCGCCACGCGCACTGAGGGGCGCTGGCCGGCGCCTCTCGGCTGGTGTGAGAGGCGAGGCCGGGTGGGGCGGGAAAGTCCTCGCCGCGACCCGGCGAGTTGAAGCGAATTCAGGGGCGAGCGCGTCCGTCCTCATGTGGCGCGCCTTCGGGCGGGAAGGCTCCTTACCGTCCGTCGTAACGTACCCGGCAGGGTGCCGGGGAGAACCGCGCGGCCTCAGGGCCGGGAAGCGGTGGCGCGGCAAGCGGTTCGGCCGGGGACCGGCCGTGCGTCGCGGGGAGTCGACGAGACGAGAATCCCCGGATATGAATGGAGGAACGATATGCTTCCCATCCTCGCTATGCTGCAGGATGCCGTGACGCAGAGCCCTGAGTACGCGGCGAACTTCCTGTCGCAGTTCGGTCGGACGATCGGTGCGAGTCTGACGGTGATCGGTGCGGCCGTCGGTATCGGCTGGATCGGTCGTTCGATGACCGAGAGCATGGCGCGTCAGCCGGAGGCCGCGGGCGCGATCCAGACGGCTTCGATCATTCTGGCGGCGCTGATCGAGGGTGCGGCGCTCTTCGCGCTGGTGATCGCGTTCCTGACCTGACGCCGGGACGCAGCGGCCGGTCGTGCACGTGCACGACCGGCCCGCTCCCTGATTCGAGAGTAGAGCAATGAACCTTCTGTCTGTGATACTGCAGCAAGCGGGAGAGGCTGGCGCCGAGCCGAACGTGTTCCAGTTGAGCACGAACGTCTCGTTCTGGACGCTGGTCATCTTCCTGGCCCTGCTCGCGGTGCTGGCCAAGTTCGCGTTCCCTCCGATCCTGGGGTACGCGAACGCACGTGAGCAGCGGATACAGGACATCCTGGACGCTGCGGCCCGTGACCGTGGAGAGGCCGAGCGGATCCTGGAGGAGCAGCGGCGCGAGCTCGCGGAGGCGCGGCAGCAGGCGCAGCAGATCCTTGCGGATGCTCGCCAGGCGGGTGAGCGCGTGCGGCGCGAGGCGCTCGAGCAGGCGCGCGTCGAGCAGGAGGAGCTGGTTGCACGGGCCAAGCGGGAGCTCGAGCGTGAGCGCGAGGCGGCGATCGATGCGCTGCGTCGCGAGGCGGTCGACCTGTCGCTGGCTGCGGCGTCGCAGCTTCTCGGCAAGCGACTCGGCGCCGAGGACGATCGTGCGATCGTGCGCGACTACCTGGACCGTGTCGGCGCCGGGAGCGGCGTAGGGACGGCGTGAGGTGAGGGAGTCGACCGTCGCGCGCAGTTACGCGGAGGCCCTCTTCGAGGCCGGCGAGCGCCACGGGCAGCTCGACGCCTTCACCGAGGCCGTGGATGGGCTGGCCCGGCTTCTGGACTCGGAGCCGAAGCTTCGTGCCTTCCTGGACTCGCCCCAGGTGGAAACCGGGGAGAAGAAGGGGGTACTCAGGCGTGTGCTCGCGGACCGGGTGCCGCCGCTGTTCCTGAACTTCCTCATGGTCGTTCTGGACAAGCGGCGTCAGCGCCTGATCCGAGAGATCGCACGGGAGTACCATGCGCTCCTGGATGAGCGCCTCGGCCGGTTGCATGTGCAGGTCACCCTGGCACGTGAGCCGGACGAACAGGAGGAGCGGGAGATCGCGACCGAGCTGTCGAGGGTTCTGGATCGGCAGGTCATCCCGCACGTGCAGGTGAACCCAGAGATACTGGGCGGGATCGTCGTCCGCTACGGGGACCGTGTTCTGGACGGTTCGCTGCGGCGGCGACTCGTTTCGCTCCGGCGGCGCCTCGTCGAGGTCGAGCTGCCGAAGAGCCGTTGATAGAGGAGCCCGAACGGGAACGAATCATGGCGAGCACTGAAGCGCAGCTACGCGCAAGCGAGATCAAGGACGTCCTTCTCCAGGAGATCGAGCGCTACGAGGAGCAGCTCGAGGTCCAGGAGGTCGGTGAGGTCCTGGAGGTGAGGGACGGCGTCGCGCGGATCTACGGCCTGACCAAGGCCATGGCCAGCGAAATGCTGGAGATCACGTCCGAGGCGACGGGGGAGACGGTTCCGGCGCTGGCCCTGAACCTGGAAGAGGACAACATCGGCGCGGTCGTCATGGGCGACTGGACCGCGCTGCACGAGGGCGACACCGTTCGCCGGACCGGCCGCGTGCTGGACATCCCGGTCGGCGCCGGGTACCTCGGTCGCGTGGTCAATGCGCTCGGCGAGCCGATCGATGGACAGGGGCCGATCGAGCAGGAGGACCGGCGCTACATCGACATCGTCGCACCCGGGATCGTGCTGCGTCAGCCGGTCACCGAGCCGCTCCAGACGGGGATCAAGGCGATCGACTCGATGATCCCGATCGGTCGCGGCCAGCGTGAGCTGATCATCGGCGACCGCGGCACCGGGAAGACGGCGATCGCGATCGACACCGTCATCAACCAGAAGGGCGGCGACGTCATCTGCATCTACTGCGCGGTCGGACAGCGCGCGGGCAAGGTGGCGAGCGTGGTGGAGACGCTGCGCGAGAACGGCGCCATGGACTACACGATCGTGGTCGCGGCCAACGCCAGCGACCCGGCGCCGATGCAGTACATCGCACCCTACGCCGCGACGGCGCTCGCCGAGCACTTCATGTGGCAGGGCAAGCACACGCTCGTCATCTACGACGACCTCACGAAGCAGGCGCAGGCGTACCGTCAGCTCTCGCTGGTGCTGCGCCGCCCGCCGGGACGTGAGGCCTACCCGGGCGACGTCTTCTACCTGCACTCGCGCCTCCTGGAGCGCGCGGCCAAGCTCTCCGACGAGCAGGGCGGCGGCTCGCTCACGGCGCTGCCGATCATCGAGACGCAGGCCGGCGACGTCTCGGCCTACATCCCGACGAACGTGATCTCGATCACCGACGGGCAGATCTTCCTCGAGTCGGATCTCTTCCACTCGGGCGTACGGCCCGCGGTGAACGTCGGTATCTCCGTCTCGCGCGTGGGTGGCTCGGCGCAGATCAAGGCGATGAAGAGGGTCGCCGGCCGGCTCCGTCTGGACCTGGCCCAGTTCCGTGAGCTCGAGGCGTTTGCCCAGTTCGGCTCCGAGCTGGACCCGGCCACCCAGAAGCAGCTCGCACGAGGTGAGCGCACCGTCGAGGTGCTCAAGCAGCCGCAGTACGCGCCGATGGCCGTCGAGCAGCAGATCATGATCATCTATGCGGTGACCAACGGCCACCTCGACGACGTGCCGGTGGAGCGCGTCCGTGCCTTCGAGCAGGGCTTCCACGAATACATGGCGGCCCAGCACCCGGGCGTCGGTGAGTCGATCCGTACGCAGAAGGAAATCAGCGACGAGGTCGAGAAGGAGCTCGTCGCCGCGATTGAGTCGTACAAGGAGACCTTCCTCGCCGAGGGGGCCACGAGCGAGACCGCGGCCACGCAGGGGCCTGGGGCGGTCGCCGCCGCGGCGGACTAAGCGATGGCCAGAGCAAGAGAGATCCGGCGGCGGATCCGTTCCGTCGAGAACACGCGCCAGATCACGCGCACCATGGAGATGGTGGCCACTTCCAAGCTGAAGCGGGCCACCGACCGGGTGTACGCCGCGAGGCCGTACGCCGAACGGCTGGCCGAGGTCATCGGCCGACTGGTCGACCCGGAGCTCCAGGAGCGCTACCCGCTGCTGCGCCGGCCCGAAGAGGTCCGGCGCGCTGCGGTCCTCCTTTTCACGGCCAATCGCGGGCTGGCCGGGGCGTTCAACGCGAATCTGATCCGCGAAGCGAGCTCGCTCGTCGAGCGCCTGCGCGCCGACGGCGTCGAGGTCGATCTCCACATCGTCGGCAGGAAGGGGATCGGCTTCTTCCGCTATCGCGGCGAGGAGCCCGTGGTCGAACGGACCGACATCGGCGACCGGCCCACGGCTGAGGACGCGGCCTCGCTCGTCGATCCGCTGATCGAGTCGTTCGCTGCCGGCGAGCTCGATGCGGTCTACGTGGTCTACGCGCAGTTCCGCTCCGCGCTCTCCACACCTCCGGCCGTGATGCGGGTACTGCCCGTCGAGCCGCCGGAGGGGGAAGAGGTCGAGAGCGGTGTGGGCTACATTCTCTCGCCGTCGGCGGACGAGATCCTGACGAAGTTGCTCCCGCTCTACGTGCGTAACAGCGTCTATCGGGCACTCGTCGAGACCGCTGCGGCCGAGCAGGGCGCGCGGCGTACGGCGATGAAGAACGCGACGGACAACGCGGGCGATATGCTCGACTCTCTGCGGCGGTCGTACAACCGTGCGCGACAGGCACAGATCACCCAGGAGATCTCGGAGATCGTGGGCGGCGCCGCGGCGCTGGAATAAAGAGGCGGGATTCAGGATTCGGGATTCAGGATCCGGCGATGCGCTTCCTGATTCCTGAGTCCCGAATCCTGGACGCTCAAAGGAGATAGATACAATGGCTGACAACATCGGAAAGGTTGTCCAGGTCATCGGCCCGGTCGTCGACGTCGAGTTCGACACCGAGAATCTGCCGGAGATCTACAACGCCCTCGAGATCAAGGCTCCGGGCGAGAACGGCGGTCCCGAGGTCAATCTGGTTGCCGAGGTTCAGCAGCACATCGGCCGCAACCAGGTGCGTGCGGTGGCCATGTCGTCCACCGACGGCGTGGTCCGCGGGATGCCGGTGCGGGATACGGGCCGCGCGATTGCGGTCCCGGTCGGCGAGCCGGCGCTGGGTCGCATCCTGAACGTGGTCGGCGAGCCCGTCGACATGCAGGGCGAGATCGGCGACGATGTCGAGCGGTGGCCGATCCACCGCGAGGCGCCGAAGTACACGGCCCTCGAGCCGAAGACGGAGATCTTCGAGACGGGGATCAAGGTGATCGACCTGATCGCCCCGTACGTGAAGGGTGGTAAGACCGGTCTCTTCGGGGGCGCGGGCGTCGGCAAGACGGTCATCATCCAGGAGCTGATCAACAACATCGCCATGGAGCACGGCGGCCGGTCCGTCTTCTGCGGCGTCGGCGAGCGTACTCGTGAGGGGAACGACCTCTGGCTCGAGTTCAAGGAGGCCGGCATCCTCCCGAACGTGGCGCTCGTCTACGGCCAGATGAACGAGCCGCCGGGGGCGCGTATGCGCGTCGGGCTGACGGGGCTCACCATCGCCGAGTACTTCCGCGATGTCGAGAAGCAGGACGTGCTCCTCTTCATCGACAACATCTTCCGCTTCACGCAGGCGGGGTCGGAGGTTTCGGCGCTCCTCGGCCGCATGCCCTCCGCCGTGGGGTACCAGCCCACGCTCGGGACCGAGATGGGTGATCTGCAGGAGCGCATCACCTCGACGCGTGACGGCTCGATCACCTCGGTGCAGGCGATTTACGTCCCCGCCGACGACCTCACGGACCCGGCACCGGCGACCGCCTTCGCGCACCTCGACGCGACGACGGTCCTCTCGCGCTCCATCGCCGAGCTCGGGATTTACCCCGCGGTCGATCCGCTCGACTCGTCGTCGCGGATCCTCGACCCGCAGTTCATCGGCGAGCGCCACTACCGCGTCGCCACCGAGGTGCAGCGGATCCTGCAGCGCTACAAGGAGCTGCAGGACATCATCGCGATCCTCGGTA
>CALKIP010000265.1 GCA_937995995.1 uncultured bacterium | reverse complement strand
CGGCGCCGAATGCCGAGGAGATCGCTGCACTCCCACTCGTCAACGAAACGCGACGGAGTCCTGTGGGGCTCGAGAGTCTCGAGCCGGACCTTTCGCTGGACGCGGACCGGGTTCGGATCGCGATCCCGGTGGACATCCAGCGGCTCAAGACACAGGCGCTCGACCTTGCCGCCGACTGGCGCGCGCGGACGCGGGTCGCGTTCGAGGCGTATCTGGGGAGGGGCTACCGGGTGGTCGAGCTGGTGCGGGAGGGCGAGCGGAGCTGCTACGTGCTCGAGCGCGGCGGCTTGTCGCCCTTGGAGGCGTAGAGCATCCGGTCGGCCGCGGCGATCAGCGCTTCGGGCGAGTCGATCTCCGGGCCGTGCGCGGCCATGCCGGCGCTCACCGAGACATACCCGCGACCGAACCGGGCGATGGCCTCGCGGAACCGCCCGGCCACGCGGCGCACGAACTGAGCGGCGCCGTCCAGGTCGGAGTCGGCAAGCAGGACCAGGAACTCGTCGCCGCCGTAGCGTGCGGCCAGGTTCATGGCACGCGTCTCCGCGAGCAGCACCTGCCCGAAGGCGCGCAGCACCTCGTCCCCCGCCAGGTGCCCGTACTGGTCGTTGTACTCCTTGAACTCGTCGAGATCGAAGAGGACCAGGACGAGCCGGCGGCCGCGCTTGGCGGCGGCGAGCTCGCGCCTCAGATCGCGCTCGAGCTGGCGTCGGTTGGCCAGCCCCGTCAGCGGGTCGGTCAACGAGAGGATGTGCACCTGCTCGAAGAGGCGCGCATTCTCGATGGCGAGCGCCGCCTGGTCGGCCAGTGAGCGGAGCAGTTCGAGGTCGTGGGCGTCGAACGGCCGGGTACGGTTGGCGGCGAAGAGCGCACCCAGTGGCCGGTCGCCGAAGAGGAGCGGGGCCGCGGCCGTGGGCCGCGATCCCAGGAACGCCGCGCTCTCGGGTTGGATGTAGGGGTCGGTCCGCGGGTCGACGGTCGCACGCGCGCGCCGCTGCTGCACGACCAGTCCGGTGAAGCTGCCCTCGACGCGGAAGCGCATCCCGAGGATCCGGCTGGGCAGGCCGCAGGCCGCGCGCATCTCGAGCGTCTTCCCATCCTCCGTCAGCAGCTCGATCCCGGCCGCCCCGGCGTCCAGCAGCCGGCAGGCCCACTGCGAGACGAGGTCGAGCGTACGGTTCAGCTCCGTCGCGCCGGCCAGGGCGCGGTTCAGTTCGACCAGCGCCTGCGTGTGGGCCAGCTTCAACCCTTCGTCGACCCGGTTTTCCGCCTCCCTGACCGCCAGCCGGATCCGGACCGCGAGGAGGATGGCCACGCACGTCGCCGCGAATGCGGTCAGGGGCAGCCGTCCCGGGTGCAGCGCCGCATCGATCGTGGCGGCACCGAGGAAGAGGGCGGCGCCGGGCGACACCGCCCGCCGCAGCCGCCGGCGCGCCCGCTCCGCCTCGGCCTCGATGTCCAGGTCGGAATCGTTGCGCACGCCGGCTAGGCCGGCTGCGCCGAGGAGGAACCAGCCGCTCAGCGCGCCGAGATCGGCGGGATCGCCGGGGTGCAGCGGTGCGGGATCGAGCCCGGCGGCCATGAAGATGGTCGTCGCCAGGAACGCGGCCGCCGCGCCGGCCAGGCTCGGCACCGCGCGCCCGGGGAGGACGGGGTCTCCCCACAGGACCAGGAGCGCGGCGTAGAGGAAGGAGATCACCGCGCCGAGCTGCGCCAGGATCATGGTGGTCATGCCCACGCCGTCGAGCTCCGGCGAGGTCATGAGTGGCTCGAATGAGACGCGCCCGACCAGGAGCAGCGAGGCGACGGTGATCAACGCGCCATCGATCAGAACCTCGGTGGAGCGTCTACGCCGCGCCGGACGAAGGGCCACGGCCGCGCCCGCCGCGAACAACGGGTGGAAGATCAGCAGCAGGTAGAACGCCACCGAATCGTAGGTGAGCGTGTGGTCCAGCACGAGCTGCTGCACCGCCCACATTGTCTGACCGACGAGGGCGACGAGGGCCGCGCCGGCGAAGAGGTGCCACGGCAGACGAAGACTCGGTGGATTGCGACGCGCCGCATGCAGGCACGCCAGTGCGGCGAAGAGCGTGCTCGCCAGGAGAACGGCGTGCCCCAGCACGGGCCGGACCGATTCGGGGATCGGCACGAGCAGGTACACCGCGGCGACCGCGATGTACACCGAACCGACCAGCCAGGTGGCCGTGCCGCCCGTGGCGGCACCCCTGCCTTGCGTCGCAATGGCCGGCCCTGTCGACGTCCGTGTCTCTGGCTCCGTGCTCATCGGCAGACTCGATTACCGGTCACGGCGTGGGGTTCGCCGCTCTGGTCCGGTCAGAGGAAGGACTTGCCGGAAAGTACCGCGCCGCGCGGATGTGATCAAGGTTGTCGTTGCCATGCATCCATTGCCCGTGGCCGGGCGGCCGTGTAGAATGGGTGCCACTCACCCGCGATCGCTTCCCGCACGCCCCCCGCCGGGCTCTCGACTTTCCGTGGAGATCGCCCGCGACCTTGTCATCGACGACGGCTTGGTGACGTATGAACTTGCGTGAAGGAGCCGCAACCGATCCGTTGGCCGAGTCGGCCCAGGCCACGGCCCACGCACCCGCCTCGGAATTCGCGTTCCGCACCATCTTCGGCGAGAGCACACGGCTGCGGTCCGCCATCCACCTCGCGAGCCGCGTGGCCGGCCACACGGGCACGACCGTGCTGCTTCAGGGCGAGACGGGAACGGGCAAGGAGCTCTTCGCCCGGGGGATCCACTACGCGAGCCAGAACGCGGGCGAGCCGTTCGTGCCGATCAACTGCGCGGCGATCCCCGAGAATCTGCTGGAGTCCGAGCTCTTCGGCCACGAGCAGGGTGCGTTCACCGACGCACACCAGCAGAAGCGCGGACTGCTCGAGCAGGCGGGACACGGCACGGTCTTCCTCGACGAGATCGGAGAGCTGCCGCTGGCCCTCCAGCCCAAGCTCCTGCGCGTCCTCGAGGAGAAGCGGGTACGCCGCCTCGGTGGACTCGAGGAGCACGAGATCCATTGCCGCGTGATCGCGGCGACGAACCGCGAACTCTCACACTCGGTCGAGAGCGGCTCGTTTCGTGAGGACCTCTTCTACCGCCTGAGCGTCTTTCGCATCGAGATCCCGCCGCTGCGCGAGCGCGGTCGGGACATCGAGCTGCTCGCCAGGCACCTCGTCGATTCGGTCTGTCACGCACACGGGCTCTCGCCCAGGACGCTCGCCGCCGACGCCGTGGAACTGCTCTACGCCCACGATTGGCGCGGCAACGTGCGCGAGCTCAAGAACACCATCGAGCGGGCCGTCATCCTGTGCGATGGGCCGACCATCACCGGCGAGCACATCGTGATCCAGCAGCGCTCCAACGTGCCCGCGGCGACGCTCGTCACCGACGTCGCAACCACCGCCGGCGTGATCCACGTGCCCCGGACCGGACTCAAGCTCGAAGACGCCGAGCGGCTGCTCCTCGAACTCACGCTGCAGCTCACCGCCAACAACCACACCCAGGCGGCACGGATCCTCGGCATCTCCCGGCCCACCCTCATCCGCAAGGTACGCAAGTACGGGCTGAAGTCGTCGTAGCAGCGGCGAGCTAAGCCTCCTCCTCCGCCAGTTCGCGCAGCAGCTTCCACGCGCGCCGCACGTGTGCCTCGGTCGTGCGCAGGTTGCCGATCGCGAGCCGCAGCGCGTACTTCCCCTTCGCCCGGGTGTGTGAAAGAAACACCTCGCCCGTCGCGTTGACGCGCTCGAGCAGCCGTGCGTTGTGGTCGTCGAGTGCGGCCTCATCGTCCAGCCCCCGTGGGTGGCTGCGGAAGACGACGACGGACATCGGCACGGGCGCGAGGCGCTCGAAGCCCTCGTCGTCGTCGACCCAGGAGGCGAAGTCCGCGGCCAGGCGGATGTGCTCCCGGAGCCGCGCGGCGACCCCCTCCGTGCCGAAGTAGCGCAGCACGAACCACAGCTTGAGCGCGCGGAAACGACGGCCGAGCGCGACGCCGTAATCCATCAGGTTCTTCACCTCCTCGCCCTCGGGCACCTTCAGGTACTCCGGCACCAGGCTGAAGGCGCGCTTGAGCACGTCCGGACGGCGCGTGTAGAGGACCGAGCAGTCGGCCGGCGTGAAGAGCCACTTGTGAGGATTGACCACGAGCGAGTCGGCGCGCTCGGCGCCGGCCAGCACATCGCGGCGCTCCGGGATGGTCGCCACGGAGCCGCCGTACGCCGCGTCCACGTGCAGCCACAGCCCTTCGCGCTCGCAGAGGTCGGCGATCGCCGGGACCGGATCGATCGACGTGGTCGACGTCGTCCCCGTCGTCGCGACGACGGCGAGCGGCCGCACACCGCGCTCCCGGTCCTCGGCGATCGCGCGCTCGAGGGCGGCCACGTCCATGCGGAACTCCGCGTCCGTGCCGATTCGCGCGACGCCATCGAGCCCGAGGCCGAGTGTGATCGCCGCCTTGTCCACGCTCGAGTGCGCCTCCTCCGAGCAGTAGACGCGCAGCCGCGGCAGCTCCGGCCGCCCGGCGAGCCCCTCCTCGCGGATGCGCAGCTCGGGCACGGCCTCGCGCGCCGCGGCGAGCGCGTAGAGCGTGCTCGAGGAGGCGGTGTCGTTGATCGTGCCGTCGAAGTCCTCCGGCAGCCCCATCATCTGCCGCAGCCAGTCGGTCGCGACCTCCTCCAGCTCCGTCGCCGAAGGGCCGGTCCGCCACAGCATGGCGTTCACGTTCAGCGCCGCCGCAAGCGCCTCGCCCAGGATCCCGGGGCCGGAGCCGGTGATCGAGAAGTAGGCGAAGAAGCCGGGGTGATTCCAGTGCGTCGTCGCCGGCGCGATGATGCGGTCGAAGTCCGCCAGGATCTCCGTCATCGGCTCCGGCCGCTCGGGCGGCGAGGCGGGGAGCTGGGCGCGGACATCGCCGGGCTGGACCCTGGGCAGGACCGGCCACGCCTCGGGGGCGGCCAGGTAGTCGGTGATCCAGTCGACGACCTGGTGGCCGTAGCGATGGAACGCCTCGGGGTCCATGTCGCCCAGGCCGTGCTGTGCGGGATCGAGTTCGCTTCGGTCCACGGATTCCATGGATGATCGCCTCCAGACAGTGAATCTCGGGTCGGGGCCGAGGCCGCACGGATTGCGCCGCGGCGCCGAAGATTATTGGACGGGCCACACCCCGTCCACTATCATGGGATCCTTCACTCCCGTGACTGAATCAGGCCGACAACGTGAACCAGGAGGATGGACCGCGGATGGACGAACTGCCGATCTGCAGGAGGACCAGGCGGTCGATCGGGAAGACGGCGAAGCGGTCGATCGAGGGCATCGAGAGGGTCGAGAGAGCCGAAAGAAGGTCGTTCGGGAGGATGGCGAGGCCGACGCTCCTCAGGCTGGCGACGGGGTCGAGCGAGTCGAGATTCGCGCGTGCCGCGTGGTCACTGGCGCTTCTGCTGCCACTCGTCTCCGCATGCGCCAGTGCGCCGGCTGCGGCGCCGCGCCCCGCGCCGCTCGCGAGCGTGGTCGACTCCGTGACCACCACACCGCCGCTCGAGCGCACGCACTGGGGCATCGAGGCGTACGACCCGGAGCGCGGGCGCACGCTCCTCCGGCTCAACCCGGAGAAGCACTTCGTCCCGGCATCCAACATGAAGCTCGTCGTCACGGCCGTGGCGCTCGCCGAGCTCGGGCCGGACTTTCGCTACCACACCGAGCTCTTCGCGCCGCGTGCGGCGGAGGACTCCATCGCCGAGCGAATCGTGGTGGTCGGACGCGGTGACCCGACGCTCTCCGGCCGCTTCTTCGAGAGCGACGTGGCGCCGATCGAGATGCTCGCCGATTCGGTGCGCCTCGCGGGTGTGCGCCGCGTGCGTGGCGACGTCGTCGTCGACGCCAGCTACTTCGACGCCGAACTCGTGCACCCCGCCTGGGAGGTCGGCGACCTGCCGTGGTACTACGCCGCGCCGGTCGCCGCCTTCGGGATCGCCGAGGGCGCCGTGCCCATGGTCGTCGAGCCGGGCACGGCGCCGGGCGAGCCGGCGGTGATCACCTTCCCGGAACCGGCCGAGGCGTTCATCCTGGACAACCGGCTGGTGACCGACACGGCCGGCGCCGGCAGGGCGATCCGTGTGACTCGCCTCCCCGGCTCGTATCGGCTCGACGTGGCCGGCCGGGTCGCACTCGATGCGGCGCGGGACACGCTCTGGCTATCCGTCGTCGAGCCGGCGGCGCATGCGGGGCGCGCACTCGTGGCCGCACTCGAGCGGCGCGGGATCAAAGTCGAAGGCGACGTGCGCGTCGTCTACGACACCGCCGCGGCCGCAGCGCTGCTCCCCGCCGGTGGCGATGCGCGTCGCGTCGCGCTCTGGCAGTCGCCGCCACTCACCGAGATCGTGGCGGCGATCCTCAAGCCGAGCCCGAACTTTATCGCCGAACACCCGCTCAAGACGCTCGGCGCGGAGAGGGGCGAGCGCGGGAGCTGGTGGGCCGGGCTCGAGGTCGAGCGCCGCTATCTCTCGGAGCGCGCCGGGATCGACACCGCCGCGGTCTACCTCTCCGATGGCTCCGGGCTGTCGGCCCAGAACCTGCTCACGCCCCACGCCGTCGTCCAGCTCCTCGACCACGCGCGCCGCCAGCCCTGGGGCGCGGCGTACCGGGCGGGGCTCCCGGAACCGGGTGAGGAGGTCGGCACGCTCGAGCGGCGGCTGCAGGGATTCGAGGGCCGCGTCGAGGCCAAGACGGGCACCATCGCCCACGTCAACTCACTGAGCGGATACCTGCGAACCGAGCGCGGCGACGTCATCTTCAGCGTGCTGAGCAACGGGTCCGGCGTCCGCTCGACCCTGGTACGGCAGGCCATCGACCGCATCGTCGCGGCGATGGCAGAGGAGGGAGGACGATAATGAAACGCTGGCAAGCTGTCCTGTTGGTCGTACTCCTCGTGCTCGCCGCCTTCGGCGTCGGCTACGGCTCGCTCTTCGGCCGGGTCAATGCCATGGAGGCGCGCGTCACGGAGCTCGAGCGCGAAGTCACCTTCCAGGAGATCGGACTGATGCTCGCCACGGCCACCATCGAGGCACAGCGAGGCAGCTTCGAGCCCGCACGGCGCCAGGCGAGCGCCTTCTTCACCGGGCTGCAGCAGAACATCGATCGCGCTCCGGCGGAGGTGACGCCGGAGCTGCAGTCGATCCTCGCGCAGCGCGATGCGATCATCACCTCGCTCTCCCGTGCCGAGTCCGCGGCGATCGATACGCTGGCCGACGCCTTCGTCCGCTACCGCCTGACGTGGGAGGCGGTGCACGAGGAGGCCGAAGAGCCGGCCACACCCGCGACGCCCGCGGCGCCTGCCCCCGCCGCGGAAACCGAACCGGCCGGAAGGGGATGAGCGAACGCGGCGACTGGACGCTCCGGGCCGCGCTGGCCCGGACGATCGGCCGGTTCCGCGAAGATGCGGCTTCTCTGCCGGCCCGGGCCTGGAAGGTCTGGAGCGCCACCGTCGTCGCCGGCTACGTCGTCGTCCTGCTCCTCATGTTCGGCCTCGTACAGGCCGGACGCGCCCTCTCGACCAACGGGATCCTGGCGTGGGAGGAGGCGTTCCTCCTCAGACTCGAGGCGGAGCTGCCGCTCTCCTACAGCTCCGCCGTCTGGGTGCAGACGTTCGGCACCGACATCACGCTCATCATCCTCGCGCTCTTCACCGCCGTCGTCGCGATCTGGGCCCGGCGCCCGGTCCACGCACTCGGGATCGTCGTCGCGCTGGTCGGCCTCGACCTCGCCGTCCGCTTCGGCTGGCTGCTCTGGGACCGCGCTCGCCCGGACGTGATCCTGGATGGCATCGCCGCGCCCGGCTTCGCGTCCTACCCCTCCGGCCACACCGCGAAGAGCCTCGTCGTCTACGGCTACCTGGCCTTCCTCTGGGTGCACGCCACGACGAGTCGGATCGAACGGCCCCTCGCCGTCGCACTCACGACCGGCCTCGTGCTCCTCGTCATGGTCGGCCGGCTCCGCATGGGCGTCCACTGGCCGAGCGACGTCGTCGCCGGAGCGTTCATCGGCGGTGCGTGGCTCGGGATCGTCGCGAGCGCACTCGTCCGTGCCGAACGCGCCGCGGCGCTGGAGGACGAAGAAGCGCCCGAGGCGGCCCGCGGCTGAGCCGTGCTTCCCCGGGTTCGGATCCGATTCCGAACCCGGCTCCGGCCGTTTCGGGCTCTACTCAGTCCGCCGGCACCGTGGCACGCCTCCACTCGTTGATCGCTCGGCGCGTCGCACGGTAGCCCTCCTCCAGGAAATAGTCCGTACGCGCGAAGTCGAAGGTCGAGATCCCGTCCAGACGCGGCCTGACGTGGACGAGCGGCGGGCCGCTCCAGCCGTCCAGCAGCGCCTGCCGCTTCGCATGGCTCATGATGTCGAAGACTCGGTGATGGATCGCGACCATCCCTTTCGAGATCGTGTCCATCGAGTCCTTGACCGGACCTGCCGCGACGTCCACCGCCACGATCAGGTCCGCTCCCCGGTCCCGCGCACGCTCGATCGCGAGCGCATCACCCACGCCCCCGTCCACATAGTGCCGGCCGTCGATCTCCGCCGGGGGGTAGAAGACCGGAAGCGCACACGAAGCGTACACCGCATCCGCCAGCGGAACGTCCGTCCTGCCATCCTCGCCGAACCACACCGTGCGGCCCGTCTCCAGGTCCACCGCGTTGATCGAGAGCGGAAGCTCGAGCTCCTCGAACGTCTCCACGGGAAGCACCGACCTCACGAACTCCTCCAGCCGCTCGCCGTGGAAGATGCTGCGCTGGCGGATTCCGTTCAGGAGCAGCGAGCGCCCGTTCATCGAGACGATGTCACGTTTGCGAAGTCCGACCGCACGCGGTGCGAGCTCGCGCCAGCCCATGCCGCCCGCGATGCACGCACCGACCAGCGCGCCGATGCTCGTGCCCACGATCTCCGCCACCTCCAGACCCGCCTCCTCGATCGCCTTCCACGCACCCACATGTGCAAGGCCCTTCACACCACCGCCGCCCAGTACCAGGATCACGCGTTCCATC
>CALKIP010000264.1 GCA_937995995.1 uncultured bacterium | reverse complement strand
CGCCCCTTCCGCGCGTCGCCGTACAGGGTGAACTGCGACACCACCAGCAGCCCGCCCCCCGCCTCCGCGACCGAGCGGTTCATCTTCCCCTCCTCATCCTGGAAGATGCGCAGCCCCACCACCTTGTCCGCCATCCAGCGGAGCGTGTCCTCGTCATCGCCCTCCCGGAACCCGACGAGGAGCAGGTAGCCCCGGCCGATCTCCCCCGTCACTCGCTCCCCGACCGTCACCCGCGCCCGCGAGACGCGTTGCAGTACCACCCTCACGGTGATCTCCTCATTGGCATTTCGGAGTCAGCCGACAGCGGTCCTTCGACCGCTGCCGTCATTCGACCGTCACCGACTTCGCCAGGTTCCTCGGCATGTCGACGTTGCAGCCGCGCATGACCGCGATGTGGTACGCCAGGAGCTGGAGCGGCACGGCGACGAGGATCGGCGTCAGCATGTCGATCGTGTTCGGGATCTTGATCAGGTGGTCGACCTTGTCGCTCAGCTCGTCATTGCCGTCGCTCGTGATCGCGATGACGCGGCCGCCACGCGCCTTCACCTCTTCGATGTTCGAGACGACCTTGCTGTAGACCGCATCGTGCGGGGCGATCACGACGACCGGCATGTTCTCGTCGACCAGCGCGATCGGACCATGCTTCATCTCCGCCGCCGGGTACCCCTCGGCGTGGATGTAGCTGATCTCCTTCAGCTTGAGCGCGCCCTCGAGCGCCGAGGGGTAGTTGAAGCCCCTGCCGAGGTAGAGGAAGTTCGTCGCGTCCTTGTAGATCCGGGCGAGCTCCCGGATCGCGTCGTTCATCTCCAGCACCTGCTCGACCAGATCGGGTAGCTGGCGGAGTGCCGAGACGATCTCGCGGCCCTGCAGGATCGAGAGCGTGCGGAGCCGCGCCATCAGGATCGTGAAGAGCGCGAGCACCGTGACCTGGCTGGTGAACGCCTTCGTCGACGCGACGCCGATCTCAGGGCCGGCGTGCAGGTAGATCCCGAAATCCGACTCCCGCGCAATCGTCGATCCGACGACGTTGACGATCCCCATCACCTTGGCGCCGCGCTGCTTCGCCTCCCGCAACGCCGCGAGAGTGTCCGCCGTCTCGCCCGACTGGCTGATGACGATAACCAGCGTCTTCTCGTCCAGCACCGGGTTGCGGTAGCGGAACTCCGAGGCGTACTCGACCTCGACGGGGATGCGGGCGAACTCCTCGAGCATGTATTCGCCGATCAGACCGCTGTGCCACGACGTGCCACAGGCCGTGATCACGATGCGGTTGATGTCGAGCAGCTCGTCCCTCGAGAGCGTGACGCCTCCCAGCCGGACGTTGCCCTCCTCCTCGAGCAGACGCCCACGCATCGCGTTCCGGAGCGTCTCGGGCTGCTCGAAGATTTCCTTCAGCATGAAGTGCTCGTGGCCGCCCTTCTCGATCGCCTCGAGGTCCCAGGAAATGACGTTGACCTCCTTGTCGACCGGCTTCCCCTTGAGCGACATCGTCTTGAAGCCGTCGGCCGTGATGACCGCCAACTCCCCGTCGTCCAGGTAGATGACGCGCCGGGTGTGCGAAAGGACCGCAGCGACGTCACTCGCCACGAAGTACTCGCCATTGTCGCCGATCGCCAGCAGGAGAGGGCTACCACGGCGGGCCGCCACGATCTTCCCTGGATCGACGCTGCTCGTGATCGCGAGGCCGTACGTCCCCTCGACCTGGCTGAGCGTGGCCCGAACCGCCTGCTCCAGCGAGTCCTCGTACGCTTCCTCGATCAGATGGGCGAGCACCTCCGTGTCCGTCTCCGTCCGGAACGTGTGCCCCAGCTCCTCGAGCTTCCGCCTCAGCGTCCCCGAGTTCTCGATGATCCCGTTGTGCACCAGCGCGAACCGCTCGGAGCAGTCCGTGTGCGGGTGCGCGTTCGTCGTCGTCGGCGCGCCGTGCGTTGCCCAGCGCGTGTGCGCGATCCCGCACGTGCCCCGGGGCTCACCGTCACGGTCGAGCAGATCCTCCAGCACACTGATCTTGCCGGCCGCCTTGCGGGTTTCCAGCCTGCCGTCGACGACCACCGTGAGCCCGGCCGAATCGTAGCCCCGATACTCCAGTCGCTTCAAACCATCCATGAGGAGCGGGACGGCGGGCCTGCCCCCGATGTATCCGATGATTCCGCACATACTTCTTTCTCTTTCGCCTTCTCGTGAATCCTGACTCGTGCCGGGTCACGACGCCGTCGTTCCAACCGGCCGGTGCCGGTCGCGAAACGCTCCCTCCTACCGGCGGTGCGATGGCGTCGTTCCCGCCCACCCCCGAGGCCGGCTCTCTATGCGCGCGCCCGGGTCCGGGCGAGCGCCTCTCGCGCCAGGCGGACCAGCCCGGCAGCTTCCGCCTCCGTCGGCGCCTCGGCGATGATCCGGAGGATCGGCTCCGTCCCCGACGGGCGGATGTGCAGCCACTTCATCTCTTCCGGCCAGGCGAGCCGCAGCCCGTCCTGTCGATCCGTATCGGGCGCGGCGAGCTCCGCCCCCAGCACCTCGTACGTCGCGTCGAGCGACCCCGCGTCGCGCGGCAGCTTGTCCTTCACGATCGCGTAGCCCCGCTGCCGCGCGACGTGCTCCTCCAGCGTGAGCCCCGTCTCGACCAGGAGTTGCAGCACCAGCGCCGCCGCAACCGCCGCGTCCCGCGTCAGGTGCACGTCCGGCAGGATCACCCCGCCGTTCCCCTCGCCGCCGACCACCGCACCGACCCGCTCCATCTCCCGCGCGACGTTGATCTCACCGACCGGCGCCCGCGTCAGCGACACCCCGGCCTCCGCTGCCACGTCCTCGAGCACCCTGCTCGTCGAGAGATTCGTCACGACGGGTCCCTTCCTGTGCCGGAGCACGAGCGACGCCGCGAGCGCGAGCGTCAGGTCCTCGCCCACCGCGCGACCGTTCCCGCTCACCAGCGAGAGGCGGTCCGCGTCCGGGTCCGTCGCGAGTCCGAGGTCGGCTCCCGACTCATGGACCAGGCGCTCCAGATCACCCAGGTTCGCCGCCACCGGCTCCGGCTCCCGCGGGAAGCGACCGTCGGGCTCGAGACCGATCCCCACGACCTCGCAACCGAGCGCCTCCAAAAGCCGCGGCAGGAGCACCGCGCCAGCTCCGTGGACGCAGTCCAGCGCCACCTTGAACCGACGACGGCGTAGCGCCTCCACGTCGAGGTACGGGATCGAAAGCACGGCCGCCAGATGCCGATCGACCGCGCCGTCATCCACGACCAGCCCGCCGAGCCCGTCCCAACCGGCCCGCGTGATCGGCCGGTCCGCCACGTACGACCGCATCCGCGGCGCCTCCTCCGCGTCCAGGAACATCCCCGATGCCGACGCGAACTTCAGCGCGTTCCACTCCACGGGGTTGTGGCTCGCCGTGACCACGATCGCACCCACCGCCCGGTGATGCCGGATCGCGTAGAGCGTCGTCGGAGTCGGAGCGAGGCCGACGTCGATGACGTCGCACCCCACCGACTGCAACGCCGCCGTCACCGCCATGGCGAACATCGGCCCCGACGTCCGCGAATCGCGCCCGAGGACGACCCGCGGCCGTTCCTCACCGGTCGTCTCCCTCAGGTAGCTCCCGAACGCCGCCGCGAAACGCGACACGACCTCCGGCGTCAACGACTCGCCTACCCGGCCACGAATCCCGGATACGCTCACCATCAGATCGGAAGGCATCTCGAATGCCATGCGCCTCCTCCGAAATCTCTACTTCGCGTGCAACTCGAGCATTTCCCGGCGCCGAACGGCTATCGGTCGTCACCCTCACCGTGCATCGATCGCGTCGCCCGTGTCGGGGCCACCAGGCCGATTCACGGACCTGGCCGCCGGGCGAGGACAGCCGGCTCACGGGCACAGCCGGGTTGACGTGGGTTCCCGATGCCGCGACTACACGGTCGCGGCGTCGGTCGTTTCCGGAACAACCATCGGCGAACGATTGCGCCGGTACAGCCCCCGGGCGTCGGGGCAAGAACGATTCCGAGCGGCCAATCCTCCAGACACGCGAATCCCGTTACGGGAGTCTCGTGGTGAGGAGCGCCAC
>CALKIP010000263.1 GCA_937995995.1 uncultured bacterium | reverse complement strand
AGCGTCGCAATGCACGCCGTACCGCGGTGCCCGGGACGCCCGAGCCGGCCAGGACGAGGGCTGCATCGAACTCCGGTTTCATGCGGCCACTCTTCCACGCCCGGAGCAGCCCGCGGCCGATGCGGTCGCGGGTGTCGACCAGCCAGAGACCGCCGGCCCGTTCGGTGGGTGGCCATGGCGCTGCATCATCGGCCGCCACCCAGCTCCGGAAACTCGGCGTAGCGACAACCGGTTGGCCCTCGGGAAGCGCGAGCAGTAGCCGGAGAAGGTCCACGGCCGTGGATTGCCGATTCATCGCAAGCAGGCTAGACACCGGTCGGCTGCGCCATCGCGCTTGTCTTGCCAGCCTCCTGGTCGGGCGCTCTTCCCCCACGGTATCCGATGACCCGGGCCGGATTGCCCGCGAGTATGGAGTACGGCCGATACGGCTTGCCCCCGACCACGGATCCTGCACAAACGATGCAGCCCTCGGGCAATGTGGTCCCCGGAAGGATGAAGGAGTTCGAGGCGATGAATACGTTGTCCCCGATGACGACGGGCTTCTCCGTGTGACCCTGGTACATCACATCGACATCGGGATCATCGTAGTTATGGTTGGCCGTCCAGATCTTCACGCCCGGTGCCGTCGCGACGTGGTTGCCGATGACCAGCCCACCTCGGGCCTGAAAGAAATTGTCGAAGCCAATGCTGACGTTGTTGCCGACTTCCAGTTTCTCGATGGATCTAAAGCGACACCCGGCCAAGACCGTCAGGTTCGACCCCGCCGCCTTCATCTTCCGCGACAGATAGCGTGCCCTCAGCCGATTGCCGAACGCGCCCGGGATTTGCCAGATGAGCCAGTAGCCGTAGTAGAACCGCTCGGCGCTGTCGAGCAGATCCCAGCGCAGACGTCGGAAAAGCTTGCGCCATGTGTATTGGGACATAATCGAGTACCCTCCTTTCACTACGCCGAAGATCCGGCAAACATGGTTGCCGCGGGTACGGCCATGGTCCCTCCGGGCAACGAAGACATCCCCCTTCTCGGCGATGGCCAGGTGCCGCGACCCCGCGATATCGTCGGCACCCAGGATTGCGCAGAATCCACAGGGGAGGGGAACGCCTTCGTTGTCCGAATCGCACTGAGTAGGTAATGTGGAAGGCCAGCCGCCCAGCCTAAAGAGACATCCGCCCTGGGCGGTGGCACATCAGCTCCGGCGGCAATGCCGCCCACTGCGAGCAAGGAAACAACCGTCGCAACCGGCTTCTGCTACGCGTCGCCCTTCGACCGGCGACCGAGCACCTAACCACTACCTGTAGCCACCTTCTCTCTATCAGGATCCAGAATTCGGCCATCCTGCAATTCAAGTATGATGTCGGCGGCAGCCCTCAATGCCGGCTGGTGCGAAATGGCGAGGATCGTGACACGGCCACGTAGTGCGCGCAGCGTTGCGAGGATTGATGCCTCGGTCGCCGCGTCGAGTCCGGTCGTCGCTTCATCGAGAATGATCAAAGCCGGATCCTTCACCAATGCACGCGCGATGGCGAGACGCTGGCGCTGCCCTCCCGAGTACGCGGATCCCTGGGGAGAGACGGTGGCATCGATCCCGTCGGGATCGCGGGCAATGAACTCCCACGCGCCGGCATCCTTCAGTGCCCGGATTACGCGCTCGTCTGAAATGGAGTCATCCCCCAGCGTAATGTTCCGGCGCACTGTGTCGTGGAAGAGGAACACCTCCTGGGGGACGTAGCCGATGAGGTGCCGCCAAGCCCTCAGGTCCAGGTCTCTCAAGGGCCTGCCATCGATGTAGACTTCCCCGTGCGCGGGTCGATGCAAACCGGTTATGAGATCGAGCAGGGTGGTCTTTCCACTCCCAGATGGTCCGATGAGTGCGGTGAACCGCTTGGCCGGGATGCGGAAAGTCACGGACTTCAGGACGTCGAGGTCACCGTAGGAGAAGCTGACATCCCTCAATTCGATGGCATCCTCCAATCCCTCGGGTCGTATCGAGCCGTGATGTTGCTCCTCGGCCTCGAGGGCCGCGTCGATCTGATTTCGAAGCGACCAGAACATGCTCTCGCCATTGACCATGTACTGATATCGCATCTGCAGATTGTTCAGGGAGGTCATCAGGCGGTAGAACACGAAAGCGAGTACGATGACCGAGGAGAACGACCGTTCGGTGACACTCAGGACGATGGCGAGTCCCACGCCGAGGACCAGGGTCACGACCGGCTCCTGGAAGAGACGCATCGTTTGGGCGGCCATTACGGCACGACGGTCCGAGTCGTTCAGTCCGTGTGCCTCTCCCGCGAGCAAGGGCCAGAAAAAGTCCTCCCGGGCCATGGCCTTCATCGGCTTGATACCCTGCATGGCGTCGACGAGCCTGGAGGCGAGATTCCGTGTGAGCCGCATGCCATCGTCGCCGGCCGACCGGCTCATGGCGACGAAATATCGCAAGCCGCGAATCAGAACGAAGCCGATGACGAGCGCCGCGAGGGTGACCTCCCAGGATATGAACGCCGAGACGACGAGGTAGGCGGCGACCTGGAAGACCCCGCCCAGTACGACACAAGCCTCGTTATAGGCGTTCGCCGCCTGCACCGCCTCACGACTGATGGCGTTGGCGAATGCACCGATGGGCTGGCTTCCGAAATAGCTCCACCGGGCACGCAGCAGCGATCGCACGAGCTCGAGGCGAAGGTCGAGTCTGACCTTCGCTACCGTAAACCCGACCTGACGCATGGCCAGCCAGAGGAACACCGCCTTGAGGGTGATCCCGAGGATCACGATAGCGACGAAGACCCCAATCGTCGGCTGTATCCCGATGGCCATGAGGTGCTGCTGGAGCGACTCCCCGAGCGCTGAGGTGGAACCACCGTCCGAGGTGGCAATCTCGAGCATCGGGACCAGTGTGATGACACTGACCCCCTCGAGTAGTCCACTCACCACCAGTAGCGCCACCATCAACAGGGTGCGGTGCGGATATGCCCCGGCGAAATAGGCCAGGAATGCGCGGGTACGCGGGTGCACAAGAGCCATGGGGCGTGTATCTATTTCCTCAAGCTGTCTGCGGCGTCTCTTCCATCACCACGGGGGCGTGGGCGATGACGTACGCGGTGATCGCATCCAACGTACCCAGGTTCTCCTCCGTGACATCACCGTCGTCGACCACCACACCGAACTCCTCCTCCAGGAACGCGATCATTTCCATGACGCCCATGGAGTCGACGACGCCGTTGCCCATGAGCGATGCGTCGTTGCGGAGCTCGAAGTCCGGCCGCATGTAGAGGAAGTTGTCATCGACGAAGGCACGTAGCCGTCTCAGGATCTCGTCTCTGCTCATTTTTTTCATCGCTCCGGATTGTTGGGTTCGAATTCGTCACTGGCGAACGACGGCGATCGCTTCGGTCATTCGCATGTGGTGCCGCCACCGGCACGCGACGGCTGAGCGTCGTTTTCACTCGAGCCGCTTACGTAAGCTCGGCCGGCACCTCTCGGGGCAGCCGGGCCAGGAAGACGAGAAACCGCTCCGCCACGCGGTGCTGCGCCTCCTCGTTCAGATGCCCGCCGTCGTACGTCCACTCGGGGGCGAGCATTTCGACCGGCTGTCCGCGGTACAGGGTGAAGGCACGGGATCCGTCCGCCCGCGCACTCTGGATCTCCGCCAGGTCGAAGATGGGCTCCACTCCCCGGAAGCGCTCACGCAGCAACGCATTGTAGCGGTTGCGCTTGAGGTTGAGCGCGGTCTGCGTACTCCGACCGAGGCGCGTGCCGATCCGCTCCGCCACGCCGCCGGGTGCCACATGGAGCGGCAGCGTCATGTGCACGAGCATGAGCTCGGGATAGAGGCGGCGCAGCCGATCCATACGCCGATCGTAGTCCTCGAACAGCGTGTCCGGGTCGGTTTCCGGCAGCACGTCCACATAGCAGTACTTGTACATTGCGACGGCACCGGGCTCGCGGCCGAAGCCGCCCTCCAGGACCGCCGCGAAAGCATCCGCCTTGGTCGCTGGCAGTCGGTTCCTGCCGATCCGCGCCTCGATCAAGGCACTGCCCTCGACCTGCGCGGGGGCGTCGCTGGCGACCACGCGCAGCCCGATCTCCGGGTGCTCCTCCAGAATCCGACCGACACCGAGCATGATGTCACGGCCGACCGACTGATGGCCGAAGAAGATGCGTCGGGCGGCCAGCACCTCCCACGCCGAGGCGTCGATTTCGGTCAGGGCTGCGGATTCCATTCTCTTCGCCACCGATTCGTTGCTCTTCCGGGTCTGCGGCTCAAGCCGCCTCCACTGCCGCGAGATCCGCCTTCATCGTGCCTCCCGCTTCCTCCGCCAAGTGCACATCCGGCTTCCCCACCGGCACCGCCACCTCCCCCTCCCGCTCCACGAACTCACGGTGCCAGAGCTGCGTCGAGAGGATCGCGACGAGTGCCTGGCTCTCGCGGAAGCCCGTGGCCCGCCCGGCACGGCAGCGGCGCAGCAGCCCGGCGACGATCCGGGCGTCGAAGATTCCGGTCCGCTCGAGCGCCTCCGGGGAAAGCAGCTCCGAGACGTATTCCGGCTCCTCGCCTCCCTCGAAAAACGCCGGCACGTCCGGGGCTCGGTACGGCTGCTTCGGCCGGCGCGCGAGCTCGCGGGGGACGACACCCTCGGCCCAGCGGCGCAGTACGTCCTTCTCGCGCAATACGCGAAGTTTGCTCGAGGCCGGTAGCGCGGCCGCGTACTCGAAGAGGCGGTGGTCGAGGAAGGGGTAGCGGCCCTCGACACCGTTCGCCGCGGCCATGCGGTCGCCCTGTGAGCTGAGCAGGTAGGACGAGAGCAGCGTCGTCATCTCGAGGTACGCTGCGCGGTGCAGCGCGGACCAGCGACTGAACGCCCCGGGAAGCGACTGTCGGAGCTCCTCCATCGCATCGAAGCCGTCCAGCGCGTCCCTCATCTCCGCGGAGTAGAAGTCCTTGATCCGCGACGTCAGCAGAAAGCGCGGCAGGTGCGAGAAGAGCGGGTCGCTCTCGTCGCCGGCGTCCAGGAAGAAGCGCCTCCACGGCTCGCCACGCGCGCCGGGTCCGAGGTACGGGTAGAGCCGGTCGAAGAGGCGCGGCCTCCAGGCGGAGCCGGGCTCTCGCAGGCAGAAGCGCCGTACCGCCGTCTCCTTGAAGAGGTCGTAGCCGAGGAACAGCTCGTCCGCGCCCTCGCCCGTGAGTACGACCTTGATTCCGCGCTCACGCGTGAGCTTCGAGAGCAGGTACATGGGTGCGGGCGCGGTGCGCACGATTGGCGTCTCGGTGTGTCGCACGACGGACGGAAAGACACGAGCGATGTCGCCCGCGCGGATGTGCTCGACGGCGTGCACGCTACCCAGTTCCCCGGCGAGGCGCTGCTGGTACGCGCTCTCGTCCAGCGCCGGGTCCTCGAAGGTCACGGCGAAGGTGCGCAACTCGTAGGGCGTGCGCTCTGCCGCGAGTGCGCAGGTGATGCTCGAGTCGAGCCCGCCGCTCAGGTAGCCGCCCACGGGGACGTCGGCGCGCATGCGCAGCTCGACGCCGGTCCGCATGAGATGGTCGAGCCGCTCGATCGCATCGCTTGGCTCCGCATCGGCCGCGGGGTAGTCGAGGGCGTAGTAGCGACGCACGTGGAGCGAGCCGTCCTGCCACACCGCGAACGTGCCCGGCTCGAGCTGGGAGATGCCGCGGAACGGCGTCCGCGGCGCACGCGCGGCCCAGAATGTGAAGACCTCGTCCAGCCCCTCGAGGTCGGGCGAGGCGTCGATTTCGCCACTGGCCAGGAGCGCCTTGACCTCGGAGCCGAAGACCAGGTCGCCGGCCGCATTGCGTGCGTAGAAGAGCGGGCGCACGCCGAAGCGGTCCCGCGCCAGGATGAGCCTTTCGTGCCCGCGGTCGTAGAGCGCGAAGGCGAACTGGCCGTTCAGCCGCTCGAGCAACGCATGGCCCCACTCCTCCCACCCGTGGACCAGGACCTCGGTATCGGTCCGGGTGCGGAACCGGTGGCCGAGCGCTTCGAGGTCGCGCCGCAGCTCGACGTAGTTGTAGACCTCGCCGTTGTAGACGACGATGACGGAGCCGTCCTCGTTGGCGAGTGGCTGGGCGCCGCCCTCGAGGTCGATGATCCCGAGGCGCGTGTGCGCGAGCCCGACGGAGTTGCCGCTGAAGAGACCGTAGCCGTCGGGCCCGCGGTGGTGAAGCACCGCGGCCATTCGCCGGAGCGTGTCCGGGGAGACGCCACGCGGCTCACGCCGCGCGATTCCGGCGATGCCGCACACTACGCGTCACCCTCCAGGCGCAGCTCGGTGATGGGCTCGACGAGCTGTGCGGGGAGGTGGAGGTAGCGCGTCGTCGCGCGCTTCTGCTCGATGTCCCTGTAGGCACGCTCGATCTGCACCGTCTCGTAGCCGAGTGCCTCGGCCGCCGCCTCGGCATCCAGCCCGGAGTTGTAGGCGTGGAGCACGAGGTCCATCGTCTGGGCGGGGAGCGAGAAGTAGAACTCCTCCTGCGACTGCGGCAGCGAGTAGGTGTCCGTCGTGGGCGGGCGGCTGGTCACGCCCTCGGGGACGCTGAGCGCCGCGGCGAGCTGGTAGACCTGCGTCTTGTAGAGGTGCGCGATCGGCTTGAGGTCAGCCAGACCGTCGCCGCCCTTGACGAAGAAGCCCTGGTCGTACTCCAGCCGGTTCGGCGTGCCGACCACGGCGTAGTGCAGGCGGTCTGCGTGGTAGTACTCGAGCATCTTGCGGACGCGCTGCTTGAAGTTCGTCGCCGCAACGATGATGCGGTACTCGGCGGGCGGCAGTCGGTGCTCCGTCAGCTCGCCCTCGGGTGACTGCACCACGAGTCGGGAGGTGTTCAGCCGGTCGGAGTTCAGCCGGTCGCCGGGGAGGACGACCTTGCTTTTCCACCCCGGACCGAACTCGGGGACGACGCGGCGAATCGCGTCATCCCGGCGGCGGTAGCACCCCGCAGCCTCGAGGATGGGGGCGATGTCTTCGACGGTGTACTCGATCCCGAGCTTCTCGGCCCACTCACGGGCGAGCTCCAGGCTCCGCGGGTCCGAGTCGCGCTCGGGCATGAAGACGCCGAAGACGCGCTTCTCGCCTACGGCCGCGACGGCCAGCCCCGCACAGACGGAACTGTCGACGCCACCGCTCATCGCGACGACGAGGCCACGGCGCTTGAGGTTGATGCTGAGCTGCTCGCGCATCCGCGCCGTGATCTGGGCGATGCTCGCCTCCACGTCGAGCTCCAGCGGGCTCGACGCGGTCGTGGACCGGGTCGTTGTCTCCATGGGGCGCTTCGATGTATCGAGGAATCGTGACGCTTCTCGAGCGGTTCGGACGGCGAGGGTCGAATGCACGCTTGGTGCCTCTCGTACGCAGGTGTCACCAGCCGCCCCGGAGAGCGCCGAAGCGACGCCTCCCCATGCGATTACGCCATCGCTCCACGCGGTCCGGAGTTTCCGCCGGGCGTTGTCGCGCCCACGGCATCTGTTGCAGTCCTACAACAGACCGGCGAGCCGCTCCATCGCCCGGGTGGGTACCCGGCGCGGGCAATCGGCGTCGAGCCAGGTGTGTGCTGAGGCGGTGCACGCGCCCTGAATCGCATGACTGTGCGGCTTCCGCGGCGCTGAACGTGGGCGCCCCCACCACGGCAGCCGGCCGTGCCCACCATCGCGTGGCCACGTGGCACCGCGCGTGCGAGTCGATAAAGAAAAGCCGACGCTCGACCGAGCGCCGGCCTACCCCCTTCGCACCGAAACCCGTCGTGGAGGCACCATGTCCACTTCAACGACCGGATTCGTTCCGGACCGAAGCGTCGCGTCCATGCTCTGGGAGACGGCCGGGCGCTCGCCCGAGGCAAAAGCGATCGTCGACCGCGAGCGCTCTGTGAGCTATGCCGAACTGCTGGGCCGTGCCGGCGCGATCGCCGCGGCGGTCGTGGAACGCCGCATTGAGCCCGGCGATAGAGTGGCGGTTCTGCTGGAGAAGGGTGCCGACGCCGCGGCGGCGTACTTCGGGGTGATCGCCGCGGGCGCCGTCGTCGTTCTGATCAACGACACGCTGCGTCCTCGCCAGATCGAGTACATCCTCGACCACTCGGGTGCTCGGCTCCTCCTGACCTCCCGCGCAATGCTCGCCCGCCAGCACCGGCCACTGAAGACGAAGGCGGCGGTGGTCGAGGTGGAGACGCTCGCCGAGGCGACGGCGTTCACGCCGCGCCCGCGGCGCAGTGCCGATCTCGCACAGCTCATCTACACCTCCGGCTCGACGGGGCTGCCCAAGGGTGTCATGGCATCGCACGCGAACATCCTGGCGGCGATCGAGACGGTAGCCGGCTATCTCGGCATCCGCTCCGACGCCCGCATCGCGAGCCTCCTGCCATTCAACTCCGTCTACGGCGCCAACCAGCTCCTCTGTGCGGTACTTCACGGTGCGACGCTGGTCATCGAGCGCTCACCCGTGCCGAACCAGGTGGTGGCGGGGCTGCGCGATGCTGGCGCGACGGTGCTGGCCGGCGTGCCGCCGCTCTGGCTGCAGCTCATCAACGCACCCGCCTTCCAGGAAGAGCCGATCGCGACGCTGCGGATCCTGCAGAACGCCGGCGGCCACCTGGCGCCTGCGGCGGTGCAGCGCCTGCGCGAGCTGCAGCCCCAGGCGGACCTCTACCTGCAGTACGGGATGACGGAGGTCTTCCGGACCACGTACCTCCCACCCGAGGAGCTGGAACGCCGGCCGGACTCGATGGGGCTGCCGATGCCGGGCGTCGAGGTGCTCGTCGTCCGTGAGGACCTGACCCCGTGCGAACCTGGCGAGGTGGGTGAGCTGGTGCACTGTGGGCCGACCGTGACGCAGGGGTACTGGAACGAGCCGGAGCGCACGGCACTCACCTACCGGCCGCACCCCTTCGACCCCGAGGCCGGCACCGTCGTCTTCTCGGGCGACATGGTCCGCCGCGACGAAGAGGGGTTCCTGTACTTCGTCGGCAGGCGGGACCGCATGATCAAGACGCTCGGCTACCGAGTGGGCCCCGACGAGGTGCTGGACGTGCTCTACGCCTCCGGCGAGATCGCCGAGGGGCTGGTCACGACGGAGCCGGACCGGCAACGAGGCGAGGCGATCGTGGCGTACGTGGTGCTGAAGGAGGAGGGAGCTCTGGACCGGCTGCGGAAGTTCTGTCGGGCCGAGATGCCGCGCTACATGCAGCCCACTCGCATCGAGGTGCGGGAGTTCCTGCCGCGCAACGCCAACGGAAAGCACGATCTGCTGGCGCTGCGCAAGGAGGCGGCGGCGGTGTCATGATGGGATAGCGAGGGAGTGGATTGATTGGCGAGGGTAACGAGGCGGCGGTAGGTCCGGCCCCCGATCTTTCAGTGCCTCGTGGCTGCCTCACGCCGCGGCCGCCCTTCCTCCGCTCGCCCCACTCCCCTGCCCTGGTCCCCTTGCCGTCACACTCGCCGTTGCCCTATCGCATCCAGATCGGCAAGCCCACGGACGATCCGCTCCACGTCCCGATCACCCACCCCACCGTGCGTCGGCAGCGTGACCAGCTCGCGAACCAGCGTCTCCGCGCCCGGCCACCTGCGAGGCGTACCGGCGAGCCGGGCACGCACCGGTACCAGCTCCGCGATCGAGACCGGGTAGCTCGGCCCCACGCCCCAGCGGTGCAGCGCCGCGACCGTGCGCCGCGCGTCGGGTACGCGGACGGGGAGGCGGAGATAGCCGGGCGTCGCATCCGCCGTCTCCATGACCTGCCCGATCACCCGGTCTCGATTCTGACCGAGCCGGCGGGCCAGATCACGGGCGCGGAGGCAGCGTTCGGCGGCCTCTCGTTCCGCGGCGGCGTGACTGGCCAGGGCGAGTGCGGCGGCCGAGGCGGGGATGGCCGTCGGCGCGGCGGGCTCGTGGAAGCGTGTCTCGCCGAGGCCGAGCCACGGCAGTGAGGCCGGAATACCGTAGAGACGCGGTCTGCCGAGTACCCACTGTGCGGCGGTGGCCAGGAGCGCAGAGCCGTCGGCGGGTGCCAAGGCGCGGGTGGCGACGTCGTGGTCACGCGCGGCGTGAGTCCCCCGAAGCAGGAGCGCGCCGCCCCGTCCTCCCGTCCACCCCTTTCCGCGCCCGAAACTCAGGACTCCGATCTCGCCCAGCGTTCCGAGGCGGCGTCCCTTCCACCGTGCCCCGTGCCCCTGCGCTGCATCCTCGATCAGGACCGCGCCGTGCCGACCTGCCGCCTCCGCGAGCGGCTCCCACGGGACCGGCACGCCATAGAGCGGGTTCACGACGACGACGCGTGCGCCGTCGTCCAGTGCGCGCTCGAAGGACTCCAGGTCCGGCGCGAGGGTGTCGGGGTCGATGTCGTAGAAGAGGAGCGGCAGCTCGTTCCAGATGGCGGCCGTAGCGACGTCGAAACAGGTGAACGCGGGGAGGGCGAGTCGGGGCGCGTGCTCGGTCTCGCCGGTGCGTCGCCTGTCGGCTCCCGTGAATCGCCCGTCGCCTCCGGCGGTCCACTCGGCAACTCCCCTCTGTCGTTCCACGTCACCCGCGCGTTGCGCGGCGGCCAAGATCGCGAGCTGGAGTGCCTCCGTGCCGCTCCCGGTGAGGAGAACCTCGTCGGCGTCGTACTCGGTTTTGAGCAGCTCGCCAAGCGCCTCGACTGCACCGGCGTCGTTCCGCCGGCGAACGGCCCGGGCGAGCGCCTGGAGGGAGACGGGCGAGCGGACGGGGAGCTGGTGGTAGAACGGACCCACACCCACCTCAGAACGCCGCCAGCCGTGGCGCGATGAGGGGTCCCAGCGTGTTCGCCACGCCGAGTGGAAGGCGCTGCCACGCCGCGGTCGCGATTTGGAAGAGGCGCCCATCGCCGGAGGGTGCGGCATGGCGAGCATCCCTTGCCCAGAGCGTCCACGGCAACGGCACGTCGCGGCTTCCCCACTGCCGCTTGAAGCGGTGTGTCCCGCTATCCGGGCTGCAGCGCCCGAAGTTGAAGGTGCGTACGCCCTGTTCGATCACGTGCTCCATGAGTGACCAGTAGAGGAGCATGTTGGGCGCCTCGCGGCTGAATTCCCGAAGCGACGATGCCCAGGTGATCTCGAACTCGTCACGGAAGGTGAAGCCGAACCCCGCCGCGACGGGCCGTTTGCCCTTGTAGACCACGGCGACCGTCGCGCCGGGCACGCGACGGGCGATGGCGTGGAAGAGGCGGCGCGGATGCACGGGCGTGCCGAGGTCGCGCATATTGCGGGCGAAGACCTCGTAGAACGCCTCGATCTGCTCGAGCCCGAAGCGCACCTCGAACCCCGCCTTCAGCGGCCGGCGGATCTGGCTGCGCAGTTTGCTCGGAAAGGCCTTCAAGAGTGCATCGGAGTCTTCGGGCAGGTCGAGGAGCACGGTGATCTTGTGGTCGAGCGGCGCATGGCCGGGCGCAGACCCTCCACGGGAGCGGAGTTGGAGCGTGTCGGCGCCGACGTCACGTGCGTACGCCTCGGCCGCCCCTACGAGCATCCG
The DNA here is from genome assembly GCA_937995995.1 of uncultured bacterium. Lineage (GTDB taxonomy): Bacteria > Gemmatimonadota > Gemmatimonadetes > Longimicrobiales > RSA9 > CALBZE01. Next base: position 1,089 of record CALKIP010000263.1, on the reverse strand, counting down.
CCGTGCGTCGGGCGAGCCGATCGGGCCGCCGTAGTTGAGGAACGGGACCGAGACGATGTGGTCGCCGAGGAGGGGGGTGCGCATGCGCACCAGCGGCAGCACGCCCTCCCACGCGCCCGTCGACTCGTCGACCACGGCCAGATAGCGGGTTTCATGGCCGAGCGTGTCGGTCATGACGCCGCGCCAGGCGGAGAGGTGGCAGAAGGTGGCGTGTGGCGCGTTGGCGACGAAGCGGTCCCAGCCCTCGGACGTGTCGTCGATCGAATGGACGCGCAATTCTCCCGCCCGGTGGTTCACTCCCTCGTGCGTGTGAATCACAGCAACCTTCCTATCGCTTCGCAAAGAACAATTCGAATCCGAACTGCCACGGCGAGATATGCCACGGCGAAATCGGCTGGCGAAGGAGGTGGTAGGGGTCGTCACCGGCCTTCACGATTCCACCGAACGCCGAGGGGCAGCAACGAAGGCCGGCCTGCCGAACGAACTCCCTGTTGGCCTCCGTGATCTGATGCTTGCGGCCGTACGGATAGCTGAAGAGGCGGATTGCAGTTTCGAGCTCCGACTCGAGTCGCTCGACCGAGCCCAGGATCTCGTTCTCTGCCTCGATCCCGTGAACCTCGCCCAGATCCACGTGATTGCACGTGTGGGCCCCGATCTCGAATCCGGCGTGGTGCAACGCCCTCACCTCATCCCACGTCATCCACTCTGAAACGATGCCGAGCTCGGCATCCCACCACGGGATACGGTCCGTGCCAATGAAGTCCGTCGCAATGAAGAAGGTGGCCGGAAGCCGGTACTGGAGCAGAACAGGCATCGCGGCGGTGTAGTTGTCGCGATAGCCGTCATCGAAAGTGATCACGAGCGACCCGCCGATCGGTGCATCGCGTTCCAGCCGAGCGAGGAGTTCGGAAAACCCGATCACGTCGAAGTAGCGCGCGAAGAATCGGCAAAACGCCTCGAACTCACCGACTGTGCAACTGATCGGATTACCCTTCCGCCTATCGTCGACCCTGTGGAACAGAACGACCACCGAGCGATTTCGTAGAAACCAGCGGTAGATTCCGGATTGGAAGAGGAGCCAACCCAAAC
>CALKIP010000262.1 GCA_937995995.1 uncultured bacterium | reverse complement strand
GGGAGAGCTGACCTTTGGTCAGCAGGAGGTCCGCCATTCGGCGGCGGGGCCGGCCAACGGCCGGCTCTCCCGCGCCCACAGGGCGCAATCCTCACGACGCCCGGGGCAGAGGGGCGCGCTTCCTGTCGTTTTCGGTTTCGGCCAGCAGCTCGACCGCCATGGGTGGCAGGTGCTCGAGTGCGGTCGGTGTGATCGGCGTGTCCGGCACGTGGCGCCAGCGGCGGCGGCGCGCGATCATGCAGACGTTTTCCGGTGTGGTGTCGAAGATCTCGGCGATCCGGGCGTGGGGCACGCCGCGGCTCTCGAGCGTGCGGATCGCGATGACACAGAGCGCATCCAGCCGCGCGTTCGGGTGCCGCTCTCCGCGCCGCGCCGCCTGCTCCGGCGGGATCCTGCGGACCGGTCTGCGGTCGCGCGTGCCACCGGGCACGTCCGTGCGTGCATCGCCACGGCCGATGAGCACGACGTACGACGGCGACACTTCGTACTTCTCCGCGATTTCCCGCACCGTCTCCTTGCCCGCGGCGTAGTCGGCGCGGATGCCACGCACCTCTTCCTCCGTGAGCGGCGTCTGACGCTTACGCTTGCGCCGCCGCTTCGGACTCGGAAGCGCCCCTTCGATATCGGAATAAGTATGTCCATAAACGCAGGCCTGAATGGCCCGCTCCGAGACGCCAAGCTCGTCTGCCAGTTCGCGACACGTCGCCCGACGACGACGTACCTGCTCCCTGCAGTACGAGACGTGCTCCGCAAGAGCGCCTTGGCCCATTGCGTCCGCCTCCTGCTTCGACAGCTTCATGGTTGTGAACGAATACGGGTAAAATATCGGGTCGGCACAAGAGATCAATAGGCGCCGCCTGGGCGGCGCCGGAGGACCGCCCGTGGGGCGGCGGGAGTGGCGGCCTTCGGCCGCGGGAGAGCCGGCCTGTCGGCCGGCGGGAGCGGCGGGCGGGGCCCACGGGGGCTGCCGCCTGAGACGGCAGCGGGAGAGCCGGCTGGCGCCGGCGGGTGTAGGCGCCCTCTCGGGCGCGGGAGAGATGCTCGGCAGTGGAAGCAGGCAACTCCTGTCCTCGCGCCCGCGCTCGCCCTCACCACCTCATCGCATAGACCACGGCAGTCACAGCCGTTGCGAGATTGAGGCTCGAGACGCCGGGGCGCATGGGGATCCGAATTCGCAGGTCGGCGGCTCGGACCAGGTCGGGGGAGAGGCCCTGGCGCTCGGTGCCGAAGGCCAGCACGGCGCGTGGCGGGATCGCGGAGGGCGCCAGCTCCTCGCCGTCCGGGTCGAGTGCGACGAGGGGGCGGTCGTTCTCAGGCACTCCGTCGCTGCGCGCGACGGTGAGTGCGAACTGCAGTCCGGCGCCGGCGCGGACCGAGCCGGGGTTCCAGGGGTCGTGCTTCCCGCTCACGAGGAGCGCGGCGGCGTCCGCGGCCGCGGCGACGCGCACCACGGCGCCGAGGTTGTAGGCGTTCGCCGGCTCCTCGAGGAAGATGACGGGCCTGGGCGCGGGGTCGGCGAGTGCGGCTGCGACGTCCTGTGCGGGTCGGGGCGCGAGTGCAATGAGCCCGGTGTGGACCGGCGCGGGCGTCAGCTGCGCGAGGACCCCTTCGGCGATGGGGCTCGCCAGCTCGACGATCCGGTCGGCGACGTCCGGCGCGAGCTCACGTGCGAGACGCGCAAGGGCATCGGGATCGGAGGCGAGCACCTCGAACGGCTCGGCGCCGAAACGGAGCGCGTGCCGCAGTGCGTGGAGCCCCTCGATGACGACGAGCGACGGGTCGTGCCGCGCCGCACGGTAGCGCTCGACCAGCGTCTGACGGCGGTACGGGTTGTAGCCGGCGCCGCGCCGCACGTTGCGCTCACCGCCTTCCCCTTCGGAGTCCACCCGCTCTCTGCCTCGATCCTCTCTGCGCCCCGGCTGCGCCTTTGCGTCTCCCGCGCGGTTCCGGGCGCCACCTTCAGCCGCCCCGCTCGTCACGAATCGCCACCATCACGCCGGCTGGAGCGGTTGGGCGCCCTCGGCCCACGCCGCTGCCGCGGCGGCGACGTCGCCTCCCGAGGGCTTCTGGTAGACGCGCAGCCCGAACTCCGGGACCATGGCGAGGATGTGGTCGAAGACATCGGCCTGCACGCCCTCGTAGACCGCCCAGCGCACGTCGTTGACGAAGACGTAGATCTCGATCGGCAGTCCCTCGGGACCGGGTTGGAGCTGCCGGACCAGGAACGTCAGATCCTGATGGATCCCCGGGTGCTGGCGCAGGTAGGCCGTAATGTACGCCCGCAGCGTCCCGACGTTGGTCAGCCGCCGGGCGTTGGCCACGTAGCCGGGCTCCGCCGCGTGCGTCCGGTTGTGCTCCTTCAACTCCTTCTTCTTCTGTGCGATGTAGTCCTGGAGCAGGACGAAGCGGCCGAAGCGGTCGATCTCCTCTTCGGTCAGGAAGCGGATCGTGCTCATGTCGATGTGGAACGATCGCTTGATGCGCCGCCCGCCCGTTTCCTGCATCCCGCGCCAGTTCTTGAAGGAGTTCTCCAGGAACTTGTGCGTGGGGATGACGGTGAACGTCTTGTCCCAGTTCTGGACGCGCACAGAGTTGAGCGCGATGTCGACGACGTCGCCATCGGCGTTGAACTGCGGCATCTCGATCCAGTCGCCGACGCGGATCAGGTCGTTGGCCGTGATCTGCACACCGGCGACCAGGGAGAGGATCGAATCGCGGAAGACCAGCATGGTGACCGCGGTCATCGCGCCGAGGCCGCTGAAGAAGAGAAGCGGGCTCTCGTCCATGAGCGCGGCGATGATCAGCACACCACCGATCACGTGCGCCACGATGCTGATGACCTGGAGCAGCCCCTTGATCGGCCGCTCCTTCGAGATCGGGAAGCGGTTGTAGATCTCGTTGATCGCGGTCAGGAGCGCGGCGAACGCCCGCACCCCGAAGAGTGCGAGCGAGGCGAGGGCGACACGATGGACCAGATCGGCCAGGATTTGCGGCAGGTACGGCACGAAGTCGACGCCCTGGTAGACGATCAGCGCCGGCACGATCCACGAGAGGCGGTGCAGCACCTCGCGGTCGAGGAGCAGATCGTCCCACCACGCCGTGCTCCTCCTCGTGAAGAGGTCCACGGCGCGAATCACGTAGCGCCGCACGACCACGAGCCCGAGCCACGCCGCGCCGGTCAGCAGCGACAGGCCGACGACGGTAGCGATGAGTGGGTGTGCTTTCAGCCACGTAATGAGCGGACCGATGATGCTTTCCTCCCAGGCAGGCCCGGATGCGGCCGCCTGCACGGCGATGGCAAGAAGCGGGTTCGCGTGCATCGTGGTGTCACAACTCCGTCTGGATGATTGGAATCGGGCGCGCCGTGTTCGTCGGTGGCCAGATCGAGCGGGTACGCCCAAGGCCCCGTCGAGTCAAGCCGTTGCACGTATAATCCTGCCGTGCCGCTCGCCCGGCGGCAACGTTCAGCCCCGGCTACCCTCTCGCAGACCGTAGTATTTCTTGAAGATGAACGCCAGTGCGGTGCGCAACCGCTCCGCTCGACGTGGCGCGTTCAGGCGACGCAGTGCCTGCACGGCGCGACGTCGCTTGCGACGCGCCACGTCGACGCCGAAAACCCTGACGTTCAGGTGCCAGTGCACGCGCTCCAGGAGCGAGGCGCGCACCGCCGGGTCCGGGTGCCGGATCGCGTAGCGGTACGCCCGCCACAACCCGGATCCGTCGAGCCACCGAAGGAGCAGGCGGACGCCGATGACGTCGTTCTCGGCGATCGCCTCCTCGAGCTGCTTCCGGGCGACCGGCGCGGGAATCCGCTCCCGCACGCCGCGGATCTCGATGCCGCGGCGTGCGGCCTCCAGCTCGAGGACCGCCAGTGCCCCGACGTACGCCTGCACCCGATCGCCACGTGCGCCGGCCAGCCGCCGGCGCGTGTGCTTCAGGAAGTGCACCAGATCGCCATCACCGAGCCGTCTGGCGTGCGCGGTAGCGTCGTTCTCGAGTTCGAACACCGGACATTCGGTCTGCTTCACGAGAGCCTGCTCCTCGGGGGTATTCCGCTCCGAATGGCTCTCATACCCCGACACACGCCGGTAGTGTCGCCGGGCCCCTGCCTCGGCGCGCGCGTGCCGTTGAGCGGGCCCGGAATCTGGCGGTGGGTGCCGAGCTCGCCTGGGGGAGGCGGGCCACCCGTCCCGTTGGCACGAAGAGTGCACGACGTTTCGCCCGCCACCCACACCTTGGAGCTCCCTATGTCCATGCCACGCACCGTTGCGCTCGCGTCCGCCGCCGTCCTCGCGCTCGCCCTCGCCCCGGGGCTCGCACTCGCCCAGGTCTGCATGGGCATCCCCGCCGACGAGGGACAGATCTCGCTACAGGGAGAGATCGTATCCGATGGAAGCATCAACAGCTATGGCGGCCGCCTGGGGCTGAACTTCAACACCGAGTTCGCCTTCGACATCGCCGTGCGGCGCCCGCAATACGATCACGGGCTCGGCACGGTCCTCCACGGCGTCATCGGCTACGAGATGCCGGTCTACGAGCCACCGGTCTGCTTCACCTTCGGCGTCCGCCACGAGAGACACCCGCTGGCCGAAGGAGGAGACAGGTCGGAGACGCTGATCCCACTCGGCTTCGGCATCGGCAAGCGGCTCGGATCGGCGCGGCGCCTCTCCCTCGCGCTCTTCGTCCGGCCCGAGTACCTGATCCGCATCAGCCCCGACCCCGAAGGCGAGTTCGACTCCTTCTGGGACGAACTCGGCCAGCGCAGCGAGGGACGCGGCGTGATCGGGCTCCTGGCCGCAACGCCGTTCCTCTACGCCACCGGCACCCTCGAGATCGCGACGCCCGACTACCAGCCGACGATGTCGATCGGGGTGGGAGTCACCTTCTGAGGCTGGTCGACACCGCGCCATTCGGCTATCCTGCCCGGCTCGAGCCGTGAGCACCGAGCCCCGACGGGCACCGTGTGGCGCGGCCCCTTCGAGGCGACTCACGACGGGGATCGACCTTGGGCGGCGTGGTTCCAGAGCCGATCGGCGGCGACATTTCGGATGAGACAGGGACGGGAGAGCCGTTCGGCGGCGAGGCGCCGACACGACGCTCCGCACTGTCCGTGGCGCTCGCGGTCGCCGTTGCGCACGGCCTGAACGACGCCTACTCGGCATTCCTGCCGCCGCTGCTCCCCCGCATCATGGACCGCTTGGGGCTGTCGATCGCCCTCGCGGCCACACTGGCGATGACGCTCTCGCTCGCGGCATCGCTCGCACAGCCGCTCCTCGGATGGTTGGCGGACCGCTTCGGCCGGCGCGGCTTCGTCATCCTCGGGCCGCTGCTTTCAGGTATCTTCATGTCGCTCATCGGCGCGGCACCGAGTTTCGCGCTCCTCGTCGCCGTCCTCGTCCTCGCCGGGCTGGGGAGCGCCATGTTCCACCCGCCGGGCGCATCGATCGCCGCTCGCGCGGCCGAGGGACAGGGCAGCGGGCTGCGCCTGTCGTTCTTCTCGTTCGGCGGCTCCTTCGGCTACGCGATGGGGCCGATGATCGCCGTAGGGCTCGTGGCGTGGAGAGGGCTCGACGGACTCTGGATCGCCATGCTCCCGGCGATCGCACTCGCCCTGACGATGGCCGCGCTCCTCCCCGCCGAGCGGGCACAAGGGCCCCGGACGCCGCCGCCGCGCCCAATCGAGGTGCTGCGCCTCCTGCGCGGGCCGCTCGGGCTCGTCTTCGGGATCAGCGCCGCCGGCGCGTTCATGCAGCGCGTGTTCCTGACACTCGAGCCGATCATCGTCGCCGAGCGCGGCGGCTCGGAGGCGCTCGGCGCACTCGCATTGACCGCGTACCTCGCGGGGCAGGCACTCGGCAGCCTGACCGGCGGCACGCTCGCCGACCGCGTCGATCGACGGCGCCTGCTCACGACGCTCGCGATGCTCGCCTTCCCCGCCCACGCACTGGCCCTCGGCCTCGCGCCCGGCAGTGCACCCGCCCTCGCCTTCGCATTCCTCTCCGGGCTCTTCCAGATGGCGCTCCTCCCGCCAATTGTTGTCATCGCCCAGGAGATCCTTCCGGCCGGCGCGGCACTCGGCTCGGGGATCGTGATGGGGCTCGCATGGGCGACCGGCTCGATCGGCGTACTCGGCGCCGGCGCCCTCGGCGATGCGATCGGGCCCCGGGCCGCGGCGCTCGTGGCCACGCCGGCGATCCTACTGGCGGCGGTGCTTGCACTGCAGCCAGGGCTGCGGGCGTACCGGAGGCCGCGTGGGGCGGGGCGGATAGAGGAGAGTGGGTCTTCCTGAACCGCAGGGGAGACCTGAACCGCACAGGGGAAAGAGGGTTGGAGAGGGGACGGCTGTAGCCCGAAAGAGTTCCCTGCATAGGGGATGATTCACTGCGATCAGGTGGGGGCGTGATTCACGATGTTGTTGCGGGGTCGCGGCTAGGGCGAGACGTCTTTCAGGGGCTCTGGCAGGGTTGAGTGCCATTCGCTAGCTTGCCGCGCACGATCACAGAAACGAGTGACCGCCGCCGTGTCGGTCGGCCCATCCGGTGACCGCCACAGACTGGCAGGCGACTGGTCCGGCATCCGGCCCCATTGGACCCGGTCCCGCCGTCGGTCTGCAGTCGCCATCACCGGGCAGCCGGGTCGGGGGTCGAGGTCACCAGGCAGCCGGCCCGGCAGTCGCCATCACCGACGACGGCCGCCGGGGACCGCCACTACCGTGAAGCGCAAGGAAGCATCGTGTTCGTAGACGCATTTCTCCTGGCCGCTCAGCTCGCGGCCGCGCCTGCGGCGTACGACGTCCAGATCCCCCGCATCGAGGATGCGGTCGTCACCATCGACGGCCGTCTCGACGAGCCCGTTTGGAACCAGGCGGCCGTCCTGACCGACTTCTCGCAGTACGAGCCCGTGGACGGCAGACCCGCCGCCGAGCGCACCGAGGTACTCGTCTGGTACGCGCCCGACGCGATCCACTTCGGCATCCGCGCGTACGACAGCCGGCCGGACGCGATCCGCGCCACCGTCGCCGACCGTGACAACATTGACGGCGACGACCACGTGATCCTCTACCTGGACACCTTCAACGACCGGCGCCGCGCTTTCTTCTTCGCGGTCAACCCGCTCGGCATCCAGCAGGACGGGGTGCGCACGGAGGGCGCGGGCTCTTCGGGGAGCATGTACGGCGGCTCGACCGACAAGAGTCCGGACTACTGGTACGAGTCGAGTGGCCGGATCACCGAGGACGGCTACGTCGTCGAGGTCCGCATCCCGTTCAAGAGCCTGCGCTACCCGGGCAACGGCCCACAGGAGTGGGGCTTCCAGGTCGAGCGCCGCATCCAGCGCACGGGCTATACCGACACCTGGACGGCGACGCGGCGCGCGAGTGCCAGCTTCCTCGCACAGTCGGGTACGCTCCACGGCTTGCATGACCTGGAGCGCGGCGTCGTCTTCGAGGCGCAGCCGTTCGTGACCGGTGTGGCGAACGGCGCGGTCAACGAGGCGACCGGCGCCTTCGAGCGCGAGCGTCTCGACCCGGAGGCCGGCGTCAACCTGCACGTCGGCTTCACGAATCTCTCGCTCGACGCGACGATCAACCCCGACTTCAGCCAGGTCGAGGCCGATGCGGGCCAGGTCACGATCAACGAGCGATTCGCCCTCTTCTTCGCCGAGAAGCGGCCCTTCTTCCTCGAGGGGATCGAGCTCTTCGCCGCGCCGAGCCGGCTCGTCTACACCCGGCAGATCGCAAATCCGATCGCGGGCGGCAAAATCACCGGCAAGATGGGCGGGATCGGCGTCGCCCACCTGACGGCACTCGACCAGGCGGGCGGCGAGGATGCGCTCTTCAACGTGACGCGGCTGCGGCGCGACTTCGCCGAGAACTCGCTGGCCGGAGTGCTCTACACGGATCGGACCTCGCTCGATGGCGACGACTTCAACCGCGTCGTCGCCGCGGACGTGCGCCACGTCTTCGGCGGGATGTACTTCGCCGAGGCGCAGCTCGGCGGCTCGTGGACCCGCGAGGCCGGCGTCGAGCGAAGCGGCCCGCTCTGGAAGGTGGAGATCGACCGTACCGGCCGGCACTGGGGCTTCAACTACCGGCTCAACCGCGTGGACGCGGACTTCGTCACGCGCTCGGGCTTCGTGAACCGCACCGGCATATTCGAGGCGAGCGCCCACAACCGTCTCAGCTTCTACGGCGCGCCCGGCGCACTGGCCGAGAGCTTGAATCTCACCTTCCGCCCCTCGCGCCTATGGGCCGACGATGCGCGCGCCTGGAGCGATGCCATCGAGGGCGAGGAAAATCTCTCCGCATCGCTGCGGCTGCGTGGCGGCTGGAGGGTCGAGGCCACGGCGCGCCGCGAGTTCTGGGTCCTCGACCCCGACGACTACGCGAGATACGAACTCGTGACGGACGACGCCCTCACGCCATACGCGCCTCTCGCCGACGTCTCCGGCCCCGGCTTTTCGCTCAGCGCCTCCACGCCGACGTTCCGGACCTTCGACGCGAGCGTGAGCATGAGAAGCGGGCGGATCGCGATCTTCGACGAGGGCTCCGAGGGCAGCTCGACGAGTGTGAGCGCCGACCTCTCGCTCCGCCCGAACGAGTCGGTCCGCCTCACCTTCTCGAACACGTACCAGCACATCGACCGCGAGCGCGACGGCAGCCGCTTCGCCCGCGCCATCATCCCGCGCCTCCAGGCGGAGTTCCAACCGACGCGCGCCTTCTTCCTGCGCGCCATCGGAGAGTGGAGCTCCGAGCGACGCGACGCGCTCCTCGACGCCCGCACCGGCGCCCCACTCCGCGTCGACGGCAATCTCGCCGATGAGGCACAGGCCGATGCCCTGCGCATCGATCTACTCGCGTCCTATACGCCCACACCCGGCACCGTCGCCTATCTCGGCTACGGCTCCACACTCGGCTCCGACGACGCCTTCGCCTTCGACCGCCTCGAGCGCGCCAGCGACGGGTTCTTCATCAAGCTGGCGTATCGGTTCAGGAGGTAAAGGGCCGGCCTGGGGCCGGCGGGAGCGGCTGCCCGCGGCAGCGGGAGGGCCGGCCTGGGGCCGGCGGGAGGGCGCCGCTACGCGGCGCGGGAGGGCCGGCTTGCGCCGGCGGGAGGGCAGCTCGCGACGGGGGAGGGGGAGGGTGGCGCCCCTCCCTCGCGCACGTGCATGCCCTCGCGCTCGCCTGCCTCGGCCAGGCCCCTCCCGTGTACGAAAACCTTGATCATCCTCGCAAAAAGTCGCTAATTATGGGCAGCAGCCCATTCCCTCATCAGCGGTACCCGGCCACTCTCAGCTCCATGGGACTCGACCGAAATGGATGCAGCTCTCGAATCTCTGCTCCGGGAGGTCGGCGGTGACTGGGACCGTTTTCTCTCCGCGCTCGCGGAGACCGTGCCCGCGCGGGCGATCATCGCGGCGTCATGGCAGCGGTCCCGTGCCGCGGGCGTGGACCGGCACGGCGCCCGACCGCAAAGGGTTTCCGAGGATGAGCTGCGAACTCGCCTCGTTCGGAACGCTGCGCTGGTCGAGCTGACCACGCCGCACCTGGAGTGGTTGTCCGCCGCACTCGCCGAGATCCCGCACGTCCTCCATCTCACCGACCGGGATGGAATCATCCTCCACTCGATCGGTACCGACCCGGCGCTGCTGGAGGAACAAGGCCTGGTCCCCGGCTTCGACTGGTCCGAGCGGCGGATGGGGACGAACGGTGCCGGCACGGCCCTGGCCGAGGGGCGCGCGGTCGCCATCGTGGGCCCGGAACACTACGTCTCCACCTATCACACATGGACGTGCACCGCGGCTCCGATCCTCGACCCTAACGGGAAGCTGGTTGGCGCCATCGATCTGACCACGGACAACATCGCCGGCCTGCCACTGCGTCTGACGCTGGTCGGGCACATGGCGCACGTGGTGGGTCGGGAGTTGGCCTCGCGGGATGAGGTCCGGCGATCGGCATCCCTCCTCGCGGCGGTGGACGCCACGCTCGTCGCGCCTCTCGAGCCGAAGAAGCTGCTGAGCGAGATGGCGCACGCCGTGGTACCGGACATGGCGGATTCCTGTGCGATCTACCCTGTGGATGCACGGGGTCGCCTCCGGTGGACGGCGGTGGCCCACCGGGACCCGCTGTGGGAGCAACACCTGCGACGGATCACCGAGCTGTGGCAGCCCGACGCCGAAGACCCGGAGAGTGTCACGGGACGCGTGCTGCGGACGGGGAAGCCCATGCGCCTGGACGGCGATCCCCTTCTGGCCGCCGTCGGCAATGCACTCCCCGAAGAGGCCATGCGGCATTTCGAGGAGCTTCGTCCCGACTCCATGCTGATCGTGCCGCTCATGGCCCGGGGTAATGCCAGCGGCGTGATGTACCTGATCCGCTCGGAGAACCAGCGCCGCTACTCCAGACAGGATCTCGCACTGGCCGAGGCGATCGGGGTCCGTGCCGCGCTGGCGTTGGAGCATGCGGATCTGTACGAGCAGGCGGAGCAGGAGATCGCCCAGCGGGTGCGAGTGGAAGCGGAGCTGCGAAGGGCGAAGGAAGCGGCCGAGGAGGCGAACCGGGCGAAGGTCCAGTTCCTGGCCGTCGTGAGCCACGAATTGAGGACCCCGCTGACCGCGATCCTCGGGTACGCCGATCTGCTGGCCAGTGGGCTTTCGGGCCCCGGGAGCGAGCGTCAGCGCGAGCAGCTCGGTCGAATCATGCAGAGCGCCCACCACCTCCTCGGCCACATCGAGGAGATCCTGGCATACGCCCGCGCGGAGGCCGGTGCCGACAGCACCCGCAACGAGAGCGTGGATGTGGCCGGAATCGTGGCCGAACTGGCCGCACTACTCGAGCCGCAGGCGAGCCGGAAAGGAATCGAGCTCGGTGTCCGCGGCGCAGATGAGCCCCTGCTCCTCGAGACCGACGGTGGCAGGGTCCGCCAGATCCTGACCAACCTCGTCGGCAACGCCTTGAAATTCACCGACGAGGGCACGGTGTGGATCGAGCTCGACCGCACCCTCGAGCATTGGGTCGAGGTCCGCGTCCGTGACACCGGCCCGGGGATCCCGCCCGACCAGTGGGCACGCATCTTCGAGCCCTTCACCCAGGCCGATGCCTCCTTCACCCGTGAGAAGGGCGGCACCGGCCTCGGTCTGGCCATCTGCCGCCGCTTCGCTCGGATGCTGGGAGGCGACGTA
>CALKIP010000261.1 GCA_937995995.1 uncultured bacterium | reverse complement strand
GGTGGCGCCACTCGTGCGCACCACCGTGCGTCTCCCGCGCCTCCCAGCCGGACCAAACATGCCCCGCTACTGTGCCTTTCTCCACGGAATCAACCTGGGCCGTCGTCGCGTGACGATGGACGAGTTGCGCGAGCACTTCGAGGCTCTCGGCCTGGCGGACGTGGCGAAGTACTCGCGTGCCCATTGATGGATTCGCTCACGAGCTCCGATCGGATCGATGACACCTCCGAAGCGCAGCCTGGCGTGAGGCCGCACACGCGATCGTGATGAAAACCGACACCGCACGCACGGTCCGTGAGGTCCGGCACCAGGACGAGAGCGTTTCGTGGCGCTTCCTGCGCGCTTCCCCGGCGCCGGAGCTTGCGGCCCACGTCCTCGGCTACACCGACTACGAGGAGCGCGCCGCCGAGCCGGTGCGGCGCCGCGAGCTGCCGGAGACCGGGATCGTGATCGTCCTGAATCTGGGCGAGCCGCTCGCCATCGAGGACCCGCGCGACCCAACGACCCGGCACACCTTCGGCTCCGCGTTCGTGGCCGGTCTCTCCGACACGTACACCCTCACGGAGACCGCCGGGACGCAGGCGGGGGTGCAGGTGAACCTGACCCCACGGGCCGCGCGCCGCATCTTCGGTGTGCCGATGCACGAGCTGACGAACCGCGTCGTCCCGCTCGATGACGTCTTCGGCCGGAGGGCGACGGACGAGCTGCTCGAGCGGCTCGCGGAGGCGCCGCGAGGCGAGGCGCGTTGGCGACTGCTCGACGCGGCGCTCGCGGGTCGCGTCGAGCGTGGCCGCGGCGCAGAAGGCCATGGACCGGGCCGTGAGGTCGGTTGGGCGCTGGGTGAGCTGGAGGCGTCGCTCGGAAGACTGCCCGTCGGACGCCTTTCGGCGACGCTGGGCTGGAGCCGCAAGCGCCTCGTGGAGGCGTTCCGCGAGGAGGTCGGGCTCGCGCCGAAGCTGCTCGCGCGCCTCTTTCGCTTCCATCACGCACTCGAGCTGCTGGACACGGGACCGGTGCAGCGGCCGGAGTGGTCGCGCATCGCGTACGCGTGCGGCTACAGCGACCAGTCGCACATGATCCGCGATTTCCAGCAGTTCACCGGGATGCCACCGAGTACCTTCGCACGGCACCGGCTCCCCGGCGAGGGCGGCGTGTCGGACGGGTGAGAGGCCGGGAACATTTTTCCAATACGCCGGACCGCTGCTCCTGCATCTTTGCCATGCGTGGACGTATCCGAAACCCATGATGGATCACGGAGGAAAGAGAATGGCAACGACAGCAGGAACCGCTCAGCGGACCGAGGCGAAGGCCTACCCCATGCTCTGCTACCGCGACCCGGCGGCCGCGATCGATTGGCTCGTCCGTGCATTCGGCGCGGAGGAGCACATGCGTGTGACGGGCGAAGACGGTCGCATCGTGCACGCGGAACTGCGGATCGGCAGCGGCGTCGTAATGCTCGGCTCGTTCGGTGACGACCGGCTGCGCGTCCAGCCGCCGCGTGAGCTGTCCGGGCTGACCGGCGGCGTCTACATTGGGACCGACGGCGTCGACGCACTGCACGACAGGGCGAAGGCGGCCGGCGCGGAGATCGTCATCCCGCTCCATGACACACACTACGGTTCACGCGACTTCGGCGTGCTCGATCCCGAGGGCCAGCTCTGGTGCTTCGGCACCTATCGGCCGGAGATCGGCGGATAGCGCGAGTTGCGGTCACAGGCCGCCTCGAGCGGGACGTGCCGGGCGTCGCGAAGTGGTTCAGGAGCAACTGAGCAAGCTGACATGCCGATCCTGATCCCCGACCTGCTGTACCGCGACGGCCGTTTCGAGGCGGGCCTCGCCCTCGAGTACGACGAACTCGAGGGCACGATCGTGCGCGTCGGGCCGGTGGACGAGCTGACGGGCGAAACGCCCGGTGTCGTTGCGCCCGTGGACGGAGGCGATCCGAATGCGCGGGGCGAATCACGCGGCGCCGGTGCGCCCGAGCCTCGCGCATCGACACTCGGCCGGCCCCCGCGCATCGAGCGACTCCCCGGCCGCGCGCTGCTCCCCGGCTTCGTCAACGCGCACTCACACGCCTTCCAGCGGCTGATCCGTGGCCGGACGCAGTGGCGGCCGGCCACGGCGCCGCGTGCCGATTTCTGGAGCTGGCGAGATG
>CALKIP010000260.1 GCA_937995995.1 uncultured bacterium | reverse complement strand
GCTGGAAGAGCCGCTGGCGACGATGGCCCGTGCGGAGGGATCGATCTCGAGGAGTCGACCGACGGCTTCACGGCCCCCCATCCCGTCGGGGATGGTGAGGTCCATGAGTACGACGTCGTAGGTCGAATCTTCGGCCATTGCCGCGCGGTAGCGTTCGAGCGCTGCCTCACCATCGGTAGCGGTGTCGACGGCGTAGCCGAGGCGCTCGAGCATGCGGCTCACGACCGCGAGGACGACGGAATCGTCGTCCATGACGAGGACGCGGCGCATCTCTGTCGACTGCGACGGTTCCTCCTCACCGGCCTCCGGTGCGGGCTCGTCCAGCGCGGGCAGGTAGATGGAGAACTTCGCCCCGCGTCCGGGCTCGGAATCCGCCACGATGTGACCGCCGTGCTTGCGGATGATGGTGTCGGCGCCCGAGAGGCCGAGTCCACGGCCGTTCGGCCGTGCCGAGAAGTACGGATCGAAGATCTTGGGCCGGTGCTCGGGCGCGATGCCTGTCCCCTCATCGCGGATGACGACGCGCACGTACTCCCCGGGTGCGAGCGGATCGGGCCCCGGCGCAACCGTGGCTCCGATAGTCACGTTCTCGCATGAGACGTGGACCCTGCCGCCCTCGGGCATGGCCTCCTGCGCATTGACCAACAGATTGCCGATCACCTGTCCGATCTGGGCCTCATCCACCTCAACGGCACGCAAGTCATCGGGAACGGCGAGGTCGTAGGCGATGCCGGAGCCATTTAGAACGACGCGGGTGGAATCGCGCAGCACGCGTGCGAGTGACGCCGGTTTACGAATCGGGGCCCCGCCGCGAGAGAAGGTCAGGAGCTGGTGCGTGAGCCCCTTGGCACGGCGAGCGGCGTTCTCCGCGCCGTCCAGCGCATCCTGTGCATCGTCCGCATCCGGGTTCGCCCGGAGGAGCGAGAGGTGCCCGAGGATCCCGGTCAGGAGATTGTTGAAGTCGTGCGCTATGCCACCGGCCAGGATACCGAGCGACTCCAGTTTGCTGGCCTTGAGCAGCTCCTCTTCGACCTCGCGCTCGCGTGTGATGTCGCGGATCACGAGGACCGCGCCCACGGTCGCGCCGGAGCGATCGGAAAGCGGCGCCGCGGAGTGGGCCACGACGTACTCGCTTCCATCTCGCGCGGTCAGGACGGCGTATCCCTTGACCACGCGCCACGCGCCACGTGCCTCGAAGAGTCGGCGCACCGGATCCTCCGGCTTGTGGTTCCTCTCGTCGGCCAGTCGGAAGACCTCCGTCAGCGGCCGGCCGATCGCGTCGTCCTGCTCCCAGCCGCTGAGCTGCTCCGCCACCCGGTTCATGAGGGTAATGCAGCCCTCGGGGTCGGTCGCGACGACGCCCTCGGCGATGGATCGGAGCATCACGGCCAACCGCTCGCCCTCGGCGGCCAGTGCCTCCTGTGCCC
The DNA here is from genome assembly GCA_937995995.1 of uncultured bacterium. GTDB lineage: Bacteria > Gemmatimonadota > Gemmatimonadetes > Longimicrobiales > RSA9 > CALBZE01. The sequence goes on along the minus strand of CALKIP010000260.1, from coordinate 9,263 downwards.
GGGTCCGCTCGACGACCGAGGCGATGAACGAGGCGAGGCTTGCCGCGAAGCTGGGGAGCCGATCGTCCAGGCGTCGTGCCTCGGGGTCGGCGAGCGTCAGTGTTCCGATGACCCGGCCGTCGGAGACCATGGGCACGCACGCGAGCGTTCGCACGCCGAGCGCCTCGAGGATCTCGTCGCGTGCATCCGGCGCCTCGCCTACGGCGGCGGTGAAGATGGGCTCACCCGTGCGGGCGACGCGGCCCGAGAGCGTGTGCTCGACCGGTATGGCGAGCGGACTCGGCGCCTGGGGAAGCGGGATGCCGTGGGCGGCGCGATAGACCATCCGGCCCTGCGCCTCGTCGTAGAGCTCGATCGCCACGATGGAGAACTCCATCGCGCCTGCGATCTCTTCGGCGATCTCCTGGAACACGCGATCCGGCGACTGTGCGGAGAGCGAGATCTCCGAGACGCGGTGCAGCGTGGCCAGTTCACGGTTCCGGGCGGCGAGCTCACGCTCCGCATCGATCCGGCGCGTGACATCGGTCTGGAGGCCGACGTAGTGGATCAGTTCACCGGCGTCGTCCACGACCGGGCTGATGGTGAGTTCGTTCCAGAAGGGCGTGCCATCTTTCCGGTAGTTGAGCAAGACGGTCGAGCACGACCGGCCGAGGGCCAGCGCCTGGCGGATCTCGGCGACGGCGAGCCGGTCGGTGCCCGGTCCCTGGAGGAATCGCGGATTGCGCCCACGTACGTCTTCGGCCGTGTATCCGGTCATCCGGAGGAAGCCGGTGTTGGCGAAGATGATCGGGTTGTCCGGCGAGCTCGGGTCCGTGATGATGACGCCGGTGGTGAGGTTGCTCACGGCGGCGGCCAACCGGTCGTTCTCTTCGGACGCCTGTCGCAGCGCGCCGTCCACCCGGCCGCGCTCGATGGCATAGCGAACGGCGCGCGAGAGCAGGATGTCGGTGACCTGGTCCTTGAGCAGGTAGTCGACCGCTCCCGCATGCACCGCCTTGAGCGCGGCGAGCTCATCCTTGCGATCGGCCAGGATCAGGATCGGCGTCCGCGGCGCGGCGGCCCGGATGCGCATGAACGCGCCCGGTCCGATCCCGTCGGGGAGCGAGAGGTCCAGAAGGATGATGTCGAATTCGCCGGCTTCCAGCTCGGCCACGGCATCGAGGACCATACCGACGTGAACGATCCTCAACTGTGGAAGCCGAGCTTCAGCCAGTCGACTGCGCGCCAGGCGCGCATCGGCCGGGTCATCTTCGACCAGCAGGATCCTGATGAGGTCGGTCTCGGCGTTCATCCGGTCGCCACTCGGGTGGATCTGGGAGGCGGGCTCGCGTGGTTGGATTCGCCTGAGGCGCGCCTCAGGCGTTGTCGAATGTAGTCGCGGTCGGTGCGAGTGGACAAGAACCCCGTTACCGTGGGGTCAGGATGCGGACCCCGTCCGGGACCACCGTAGCGGTGACGGGGGTGCACCCCGCCGCGTCGCCATCGATCTGCACCGCTACCGTCGGCTCCGCCTCGATCGAAACTTCACGTGCCTGGAAGTGGATGAGACGGTCGTCGCCGATGAAGCGCCGGTTTGCCGCGCGCCAGAGGATGGCCGGGAACTCCGTGGCGTTTCGGGGCGCCAGGATCACGACATCGAGAAAGCCGTCCTGCCACGATCGCGTCGGGCGCGGCCCGAGTGGAAAGCTGAACGGCAGGAAGTGCGCATATAGCTCACCCATGTTCGCGAGCATGACGGTGACCGCGCGCACACGCAGTTCCTCGCCATCGGCCACGATGCGGAAGTCCGCGGGCGCGGCCGAAAGGGCCTCCTTGACGGCGGCGAAGACGTAGGCACCGAACCCCCAGCGTTCCTTCATGGCGCGGGTGGCGGCGGCCATGACCGCCGCATCGTAGCCGGCCCCCGCGACGAGTGCGAATGAGCGCTCACCGATCCGCCCGAGGTCCATCGGCGTCGGCACGCCTTCGACCGCGACCTCGACGGCGGCCTCGAGCTCGGTCGGAATCTGGAGGTTCTGCGCGACCTGATTCGCCGTGCCCCGTGGGATCAGGGCGAGGGGCACGCGGCTCCCCGCGAGGCCTGTGGCCGCTTCGGCCAGGGTGCCGTCGCCGCCGACGACGCAGACGGCCCGGTAGCCGAGCTCCGCAGCACGGCGGGCGATCTGAATCGCGTGGCCGGCGCCCTCGGTCTCCATGAGGTCGAAGGGCGCGTTGCGGGCGGCGAACGCTCCACCGATCAGACGGCGCAGCCGCGCCGGCTCGTCCTGACCGGCCTTGGGGTTCAGGATGATGCAGGTGCGACCGGCGTAGGGACCGGCCGCACCCCCTGCACCCACGGCGTGCGCGAAGCTGATCTCGGGGTTCATCGATCAGCGAGAGAGACCACGAAACTCGGGGCGGTTCGCCAGCTCGTTGAGCCGAGCCACCCGCTCATCCGTGCTGGGGTGCGTGCTGAAGAGACGAAGCAGCCCCATGCCCCGGCTACCTGAAAGCGGGTTGATGATCGCCAACTGCGCCCCGGCGGGATTGACCTGCATCGGGATCCTGTGCGCGTAGGCCTCGAGCTTCTGCAGCGCACTCGCGAGCGAGGCGGGCCGCCCGCAGATCTCTGCGCCGGTCCGATCCGCCTGGAACTCGTTCTGCCGGCTGATCGCGAACTGGATGACCATGGCAGCGATCGGTGCGATGATGGCCATGGCGAGGAGCGCGACCGGGTTGGAATCCTCGCTGTCACGGCCCATCCCGAAGATCGCGCCCCACTGCACGATCCTGCCGATCATGGCAATGGCGCCGGCCATCGTGGCGGCGACGGTGCCGACGAGCATGTGCCGGTGCTTGATGTGCGCCAGCTCGTGTGCGATCACACCCTCCAGCTCGTCACGATCGACCAGGCGCAGTATCCCCGATGTGCAGCAGACTACGGCGTGTCGGTGGTTGCGCCCGGTCGCGAAGGCGTTCGGCTGCTCCGAAGGAGCGATCGCCACGGTGGGCATGGGCAGCCCAGCACGCTGACGCAGCCGGTCCACCATGCGGTAGAGCTCCGGCGCGTCCTCGGGGCCGATGATCTTCGCGCGGTACATACGCAGCACGACTTTGTCGCTCCACCAGTACATCGCAAAGTTCATCACACCGGCGAGGACGAAGAACGCGACGGCGCCGCTCTCGCCACCGATCGCGCCGCCGAGCACCACCATCAGGGCAGTGAGCCCTGCCATCAACACGAATACCTTGACTCGCTCCATTACCGGCTACCTCCTGGGATCGGCATGCAAACCCACGGGAAAGATACCCCCGCCTTCGATCGCCGGTCCAGAGGCGATTCCGATCCGGCGCCTGGTGTGGGACTTGCAACCCGATCGACCCGTTGCCACGTGCGTGCCGCGGCACATCGACCATGAATGTCTCGCGAGAGGCGGGCCAAGGACAGTCCACGCGCGCAAGAATCGGAATCCGGGCCGGGAGCGGGAGGGGTTCGCATGGCCGAATCGAAGGAGGTGCTACGGCGTCGTCGCTGGGCAGATGTGGTCGTGATCGCCGTCGCCGTCTTCGAGCTCATGCTCACGATGTACGGGGCACTGCTGGCACGGCCGGGAGGCGTGGCGTTCGATCTTCAGGCACCGGGATGGTACTACGCGGCGATGAGCCTCTCGGGCGTTCTGGCTCTCGCAGCGGTCCTGATCGCCGTAAGGCAAACGACGGTCGCACGTATCCTCTGTGCAGCGGCGGGAGTGCTGCTCCTGACCGCGGTCTTCGCCTTCGAGTCCATCGACTTGCGGACCGTGCTGACGATCATCCTGCCCGGCGTGCTCCTGCTCGGGGCCACGCCGTTCCTGGGTCCGATGCCGTCGCCGGAAGAAGAGGGGATGCGCCGTTAGCGCGGCTACGGCCTCAGAAGCCCCATTCGCGGAAGAGGAAGAAGCCACCGACCTTCTGTTGCTGCGCCGGATCGAGACCGAACGACAATCCACGCAGATAGCGGTTCTCCCAGAAGAACTCACCGGTCCACCGGGGCGCGAAGCGCCACTCCATGCGCACGCCGAACGAATTCTGCGTGGTGCGGAGCGGGCTGCTCACCGTGACGAACCAGTCCTCACCCAGGTAGCGTCCGAGCTCGACCTGCGAGCGGGAGAAGATCGACCCGATTCCATCGGTGTCCTCCAGGGGTGCGCCCTCCCACTCCGTGATGGTGATGTAGTCGATCAACCCCAGGTCGGCCACGAGCGACTCGAGGCCGGTGGCCGCGGCGCCGAAAATCGTTGCCTGTGCGAAACCGACGCCGGCGCCGGTCAGACCGGCCAGTGGCGAGTTGCCCATGCCGGCCAGATCATCGAGTCGCGCGAGTTCCGTGGTCGGCCGGCCGAACAGGACCAGGCTGAGCAGATCCGACTCGGCGATCGGCGGATCGGCATCGCTGCGAAGACCCACCCGAGGGTTCCGCAACGTGCCCGTGACGATCGCGTCGACGTTGAGCGTGCCGCCCTCGTTGCGGACCCGGTGCGTCGCCACGATGTCGAGCCGGGGATTGATGCCCGGCGTGCCGTCGAAGATGACCGCGCCCTCACGCACGGTGAAGCGCCGCACGGGGATATTGTCCTCGAGGTAGAGTTCGTAGGATCCCCGGATCGCGGCGAGCGACCCGGTCAGCCGGATATCCTCGCTGCGCCGGTCGACATCGACCTGCAACCGGCCGGAGACCTCGACATCGAGCGTGCGTCCGCGCAGCCACGTGTAGCGGCCGACGTCGACGGTCATGTCCTGCCCCGCCAGGTTGCGGATGAATGGGCTCGTGCTGACCGGCAGGATCTTTCGCACCGCGACGACCGTCGTGTCCACCACGTTGAAGAGGAGCGGGTCATCCGCGCTCAGCGCGACGATGTTGTACTGATGCCAGACCTCGTCGAGGAAGAGCTCTCCCCGGTCCACGCGGATGTTGCCGCTGACGACCGGCTGGGTGAAGTGCCCGGTCAAACTGACCTGGCCCGTTCCCGTCGCGGCCACGTCTCTGCGCTGGGCGAACTGGAACTCGCGTGTGTCGACGGCGATGTCGAAGGCGGGATCTTTCAGTGTTCCGAAAGTCAGCGTGCCGGTCCCACGGGCCGTACCACCATTCGAGGTCCGCGCGGTGACGTCCAGGGCGACGACGCGGTCGCTCAACACACGGAAGGTGCCCTCCACATCGCGGTAGCGCACACCGGATACGGTCCAGGCCGCATTGCCATCCTGCAGCGCGATCTCCCCCGCGAGGCCGGGCTCGAGCGTCGTGCCCGTGATCCGGACCTCACCGACCAGGTGACCCCGCACGTCACGGAAGCCGTCGACCAGGCCGGTCAGGAAGGAGGCCGGCACCCGGTCCGCCCGGATACGGACGTCGAGCGGTTCGGCGAGGCGCCGCTCGTCCATGGGGGTCAGTGCCAGGTCGATGGGGACCCGCCCCTCTCCGGAGAGGATGATCTCATCTTCGAGCCGCGCCGCGAGCCTGCCCTCCAGCATCCGGCCGCGATAGCCCAGACGGGCGTCGAGGTGGTCCACCGCGACCTCGTCCAGGCGAATGTCCGAGAGGCGAATCCCACCGGCGATTACGGGAGCCGTGGCCGACCCAGAGACGACGACCGAGCCGGAGAGGATGGCGGAGGGCCCCGCATCGGCCTCCTCGAACCGAAGCGGCATCAGCGGCACGCGTTCGGCGTCAAGTCGGAACGAGGCCGTCCGCACCGGCTCTTCGCCGGCGGCGTCCTGATCCCGCCAGGGGATCCTGCCCATCGCACGAATCTGGCCCTCGGCATCGTTGCGCACGAGCAGCATGTCGTCGACGACGAAACCGTCGGAGCCCAATCGGGCGAGGGTGGGCTCAGAGAGGCGCCAGTCTCCCATCCAATCCCGGATCCGGACCTCGCGCAGATCCAGTTCGATCGCACCGTCGACACGCCGGAATCCACTTTCGAATCGATAATCCGCGATGACCGGCGCCGCACCCCGTGCCTCGAACTCGACGCGCCCGCCTTCCGGGTCATACTCCATGCTAGCGTGGACGGAGTCGAGTGGACGACCGTAGACGCCCGCACCACTGGCATCGGCGCGCCACCGAGCTTGTAGCCGGTCGGTCCCCACGCCGTTCGCCGCGAACCTGAGGTCCGCTCGTCCGACCTCGAACGCCTGGTACACGAGCTCGTCGAAGCGCGCCTCGCCGTCTACCGCCAGGTCGTCGAGTGCGCCCCGCAGCGAAGCGCGCACAAAGGCCGCACCCCCGATCCGGCCGGCCAGTGTATCCTCGGTGGCGAACGCGGTCTCGCCGAAGAGGCGCTGGCGCAGGGTCGCCAGGGAATCGATCTGCGCGATCACCTCCACCTCGCCGTGCCGCCCACCGGATACGCCGAGCGTGCCCATCGCCTCGAGCCGTCCGACCGCGGCCGTGACGTAGAACGAATCGATCTGGGCCAGGCCGTCATCGATGCGGAGCCGAGCAACGCCTCGATACAGATCGACGGGCCCGACTCGGCCCTCGTCGAGATCCGCACGCACGACGGTGCCCGAATCGGACTCCGCGCTCTCGATCGCGAAGCGGCCCGTGAGCGAGGTTTCCTCGAGGCCATCGATCAAACGGTCGAGCCGGAAATCGGCGATGTCGCCCTCGAGCACGAACCGTGGAGCGGTGCCCGACAGATCGAAGCGACCGTTCGCGGCGACGGGACCCGCCGAGGTCTCCAACTCCACCTCGAGTGCGAGATCCGAGAGTGGCCCTTCGAGACTGAGCGGCCCGTTGACCTGGCCGCGCAGCCGCTCCATCTGCGGAAGCGCTCTGCCCAAGGCATCCAGAACGAGGGCCTCTGCATCGATATCGGCATCGATCTGCGATTGCCCACCGGCCACGTATCTGAAGGTGCCGGCCCCCTCGAGTGCCGACTCGGGAAGGTCCGCAAACCGATGTCGCAGCGAGGCCGCGAAGCGTACCGATCGGTCCAGCTCGCCGGTCGCGCGGATACGACCGGAGAGGAGGCCCTCGAGGGGAAGGTTTTCGTGGATTCGGGGGAAGAGGGCCAGGTCGAGGCCTTCCACTACGGCATCCAGGTTCTCGATGCCGTACGGCCGGGTCAGGTCGACCGTCCCGCTCCAGTGAAGCGCGGCCGCGCCACCGACGCCTGCTCGTGAGAGCTGAACGTCGCCACGGGTGGTCAGGGAAGAGATCGGGCCTTCCACGACCACGGTCCCGACCATCAGCCCATCGATCGGTAGATCGACCGGCAGGATCTGCGCGATGAATTCGAGGTCGATCGGCGATGCTCGAAGGTCGACCTGGGTGAAGTAGAGCGTATCGCCGGTCACGATCCCGAAGTCGCCGCGGACCTCGGTGCCCGGAGCGATGATGTGTGCATCCTGCGCGAGCCAGAGCGTCCCATTGGGCTGGCTCTGGATGCGAAAGACGAGCTCGCCGCTTCCCTCATCGGGCAGCGGCGGGTAGAGCCACTGCAGGTCGCGCATCGCCACCCGCTCGCCGTTGATGCGGATGTCGAACACCTGCTCGTCCTCGAGGATGATGCGCCCGATCCCCGACCCCTGCGAGTCAGGCAGTCGGAAGTGGTCGACGTCGAAGGAGAGGAGCGAGTCGCGGAGCGTGACCACGCCCTGGAATTCGGAGAGGTGGAACGGCGTGCTCCAGATGTAGCCGACCGTCGAGAGATTGGCCACCTGGAAGAGCTGCCCCTCCTCGACCGGCGACTCCCAGAGCACGCGCGGCAGTTCGGCGTTCACATCATCGAAACGAAGGACGCGGACGGTGCCCCAGCCCGGTATCTCTTCGAGGATGAGGCGCTCGACATCCTCGGGCTCCACCGGCCCGTCCGGCTCCCAAGGGGTACGGACGATCGCCGTGCCGTCGATGATCGTCGCCCGGTCGATGAGGATGAAAGAGTCCTCCTCGTCGATGTCCGGTGTGGTGTCCGGGAAGATACGCTCGAAGTTCCAGAGCGTATCGCCCGGCAGGCGCGTGATGTAGACCTCCGGGCGATACGCGATCAGGCGATCGAAGACCACCTGCCCCCGCAGCAGATTGCGCCACCGGTAGCGCAGCCGGATGCTGTCGGCGCTGAGAAAGGGCAGCCCGAGTGGGTCGACGAAGGTGACGTCGTGCAGCACGACGCCGCCGAGAAGGCCGCTGCTCTCGATTCGCTCCACGTGCAACTCGCCCTCGACCTGCTTGCCCACCTGCTCCAGGGCGAAGCGGCGCACCCGCTCCAGGCCGTACTCGGTCTCCGTGAGCATGTAGAGCACACCCACCATGAGTCCGAGGCCCAGGGTCAGGCCGAGGAAGATATAGCTGGCGATTCGAAGCTTGCGGTCGTCCACGGTCTAGAACGCCTGCCCGATCGAGAAGTGGAACTGGAGCCGGTCCAAGAACCGTCTGTGCGGATTCCACTCGATGTCTTCGAGTCTCTGCAGCGTCGTCGTGTTCTCCAGCACGGGGCGGCCATGGGCATCGAACCGGGGGCGGCCGTCCTCATCGACGGCTTGCCGGACCTGCGTCGTGATGACCGGCAGCCGCTGGCGTCCCTCTCCGTTGTAACCGACATCGACGCGGATCGGTCCAATGGGGCTGTTGTACCGGATCCCGAGACCGGGGCTGACGACGAGATCGCCGAGACGAATGTCGCTCCCCGCGCGCCAAACCTGCCCGGCATCCACGAATGCCGCTCCATGCCACTTGTCGCCGTGGAGCGGGAAGCGCATCTCGAGATTGGCTTCCAGCACAGCCTCGCCGCCGACGGGTCGGGGAGCGAATCGATCGGCCGCGATCCCCGCGGCGCTGCAGCTTCCGTCGTTGATCGATTCCAGTGTGCACGGCACTCCGCGGCCGGTGGTGTCTCTGGCCAGCACGCCGGCCGCATCGATGCTCAAGACCTTGGGTCCGAGGCGGTACTCGGCGAAGCCGCGCACGCTATTGGCGCCGCCGGAGAAGAACCGCTTCTGTGGATAGAGCCCGAGCCCTTCGGCATCTCCGGGCGTGGCGATCGACCACGCCCAGCCCGCGCGCGTCCTCGCGGCAAGGATCACGCCGCCGCCGAGTGCACGATAGCCGGTCGCTTCGCCGGCGACCCTCGCGTAGGAGTAGTCGGAGCCGATCGCCGCGGGGGCGAACTCCGTCTCGAGCCGCAAGGTGTAGCCGCGGCTCGGCGAGAAGATCGCATTGGTCCGATCCCGGGCGAAGGAGAGGGTGAGCGGTGTGAGCCAGGTGTTGCGTGCCAGTGCTTCCGCCTGGTCGGGGGCGCACA
>CALKIP010000259.1 GCA_937995995.1 uncultured bacterium | reverse complement strand
TGACGATGCCGACCGCCGGAGCGTCCGCGCGATCGTTGCGGTCCAGTGCCCGGCCGGCGAGGAGCGGGACGTCGACGGCATCGAAGTAGCCGGGGGTGACCACCCGGAAGTTCGCACTCGGAAGCGGTCCGTCCGACGGCGGCGCCTGACCGTCGACCAGGTAGGGGAAGGCCCAGTTGCTCGTCGAGAACGGCAGCAGTTGGATCGCTCCGACGCTGCGGACGCCCGGCAGCGCCGCCAGCTCTTCGGATACTCGTTCGTAGTAGTCCACCGCACGCCCACCGCCATAGCGTGCCGGCGGAGGAGCCAGTTCGAGGGCCAGCACGTCGCTCGTATCCATGCCGGGATGCACCGAGCGCAACTCACGCAGACTGTTCAGCAGCAGCACGGCGCCGGTCATGAGCATCATCGCCAGCGCCACTTCGCCCGCGATCAGCACGAAGCCGATGCGACGCCCCGCGGCGCCTCGCCCTCCCGCCCGGCCACCCGAGCCGACGGACTCCCGCAGGTCGCCGCCGCTCGCGCGGAGCGCCGGCAACAGCCCGAACCCGAACATGGAAACGAGACTCACCGCGAGCGCGAAGCCCAACACGCGGCCGTCGATGCCGAGACCCGCCGTGCGCGGCAGGCCGGATGCCTCCGCAACACCCAGTACGCCCAGGATGCCGCGAGCCAGGAGACAACCGGCCAGGCCACCGAGCACGGCCAGTAGCGCGCTCTCGGCGAGCAACGTTCGCACGAGTCGGCCGCGCCCCGCGCCCAGCGCCGCACGCACCGCCAGCTCCTGCCTCCGCACATCGCCCCGCGCAAGCAGGAGATTCGTCAGATTGGCACAGGCAAGGAGCAGCACGAGACCGACTGCGGCGAGAAGCAGCCAGAGCGTGCCCCGCACATCGCCCACCATCGAATCGAGAAGACCCGACGCGCCCGCGGTCCGTATCCGGTCCTCGGAGATCAGAGCGCCGTAGTCCGCGCGGACCCGCTCCGCGATTCGTGCCATCGCGGTTCGAACCTCCCGCGCCGCACGCTCGACCGTGGCCCCTGGAGCCAGTCGGCCGACGACCGCGCTCACGTACCACGTGCTGTCCGTCACGAACACCTGGCCCGGCGCCAGACTCAAACTCAATGGGACCCATACATCGACGCCGCGCTCCGACGAAACCAGCGGGGGCTCGAAGCCCGGTGGCATCACACCGACGACCGTGCGCCGCTCATGCCCCGCACCATCCAACTCCACGACCTGGCCGACGATTCGCGGATCGCCACCGAAACGCCCCTGCCAGAGCCCGTGGCTCAAGATGACCACATCGGACTGCGCTGGATCGCGCTCCTCCGGCAGGAACGGCCGGCCAAGGAGCGGATGCACACCGAATGTCCGGAAGAAATCCGCACTCACTGCCTGTGCGTCGAGCTGCGCCGCGTCGCCGACTCCCGTCAGCGTCAGCCCGAATTGCGCGAGCCCCGTACCGACCTCGATCGATGGCGAGCCTTCGAGAACCGCCTCCGAGAGCGTGATGTTGAAGCTCTGACCTGGTGATACCTGCACCAGCCGTTCCGCCTCCTCATACGGCAGCGGCCGCAGCACTACGGTGTTCACCACCGTGAAAACGGCCACCGACGCGCCGATCCCAAGAGCCAGAGTCGCAACCGCCACGGCAGCGAAGCCGGGGCTCCGTCGCAGTGAGCGAACCGCAAACTTCAGGTCCTGACGCAGATCGCTCAGCCACGCCCACCAGCGACGTCGCCGCTCCACGCTCTCGTCCATTCGCCGCAGCGAGCGACGCAACCCGTCGACATCGCCGAACTCGCTCAGCGCACGCTCCCGCGCCTCCGCCTCCGGCACCCCCGAACGGACCAGATCGTCCGTACGCATGTCCAGGTGAAAGGCGATCTCTTCCTCGATCTCGCTCTCGATCTCCTCACGGTTCCGCCACGGCCAGCGGAACCGCCGCCCCTGCCCGCGCGCCGCACCCATCTACGCCTCTCCGGGCAAAGGGTCGAGCACCTGGAACACCGCCTTCGCGTACCGCCGCCACGCCGCCGTCTCCTCCAGGAGCCGCTCCCGGCCCGCCGGCGTCAACGTGTAGAAGCGCGCGCGACGGTTGTTCTCCGACACGCCCCACTCCGCTTCCACCAACCCTCGTCGCTCCAGGCGCCGCAACGCCTGATACAACGCCGCATCCTGCACCGCGAGCGTGCCGCCCGTACGACCTCGGATCCATTGTGAGATCCCGTAGCCGTGCATCGACTGCCAGGCCAGCGTGCGCAGGATCAGCACGTCCAGCGTTCCCTTGACCAACTCGAGTGATTTGTCGCTCATCGCCCCCTACCCTTAGAGTGTTAGGGGTAACAATGTGAGGGGAACGGCCGGGTGTCAAGAAGATTGTGAGATGGGCTATGGGAGGCGAAGCGCTCGCGGACCCGCTCGATGACCGGTGTGCCGATCGGTTGGATGGGCCGTCTGTCGGTGTCCACCGATGCTACGGAGCGACCCAGGCGCGGCAAATCAAAGCGGCAGCGCTCGACGCGGCCCCACCCGAACCGCCTCCCGAAGCTTGAACTTCACTCCCCGTGGTGCCACCATCACGGAGCCTGCCGGGCCCGTCGCTTCCGGAGCACGCCATCGGCCTTGCCCCCACGTCGATCACGTCATGAGGTTACAATGAGGGGTGAAGGGTGAACGGGCGACGAGGTGATCACACGATCCGTGTCCTGACCGCCCCCCAACCCTGAATCCTGAATCCTGAATCCTGACCACTGACCACTGACCGCTGACCACTGACCACTGACCACCGACCCCTGAATCCCAACCATGATCATCACCCTGACGCCCAACCCCTCGGTCGACCAGACCATCTTCATCGATCGGCTGGAGCCCGGCGAGGTCAACCGATTCGTCTCCTCGCAGCTCGACCCCGCAGGCAAGGGCGTGAACGCCTCGCGCATGGTCCACCGCCTCGGCTGGCCGACGATCGCCTTCGGCTTCCTGGCGGGCGAGACCGGTCGCATGGTCGAGACGGCACTCGACGAGGAAGGCGTGCCCCGCTACTTCGTGCGTGTGCCCGGCCAGACGCGCATCAACGTCGCGATCGTCGAGGCGGCCGTCCCGCGCTCGACCGCCTTCTTCGGCCCGGGTCCCGAGGTCGGTGCCGATCACATCGACACGCTCCTCGGCCTGCTCCGCTTCTGGCTCCCCGCCGGCCGCGTTCTGGTTCTGGCCGGCAGCCTGCCGCCCGGTGTCCCCGACGACTTCTACGCCGAAGCCATCCGCCACGCCCGTGAGCACGGCCTCGTCGTCGTCCTCGACGCCGCCGGTGAGCCGCTTCGTCGCGGAATCGAAGCCACGCCCGACCTGATCAAGCCGAACCGCGAAGAGGCCGAGGAGCTCCTCGGCAGGCCGCTCCCCAAGCTGGAGGACGTCGCCCGGGGCGCACGGGAGCTCGTGGACCGGGGCATCGAGACCGTCGTCGTCTCACTCGGGAAGGAAGGCGCCATCTGCGCGCGTGGGGACGCCGCCTGGCACGTCATGCCGCCCACCATCGAGACGCGCAGCACCATCGGCTCCGGCGACTCCTTCGTCGCCGGCCTCGCCATCGCCCTCGCCCGTGGCGACGACATCACTCGCGGTCTACGCACCGGCGCCGCCGCCGGCGCCGCGACCGCGGCGACGCCGGGGACGGCGTTGGGGCCGGCGGAGCTGGTAAAGGAACTCGAGCGGAGGGTCGAGGTCGTTGGGTTGGCGGGGAACTAGCGTGAGCGGGCCCGACAAGGCGACTCGCCGGACCACCCTTGTGCGCCGTGCCCTGCCGTACCATTAATTAGAATCTCTCCCAGGCCGATCAATACACGTCCACCGGACCAGGAGCCGACTATGCTCCCGACGCATCCGAACGAGCGACCCGCTGGCCGGGTCGCCCGGCAATTGTGCCACGTACTGGTGATCTGCACCGCGCTGTCGATCTTCGGAAGCTCACCTGCATGGGTACAGGACGCCGCCGCACAATCCGCCGACCGACCGGGCCCGCGTCGCCTCTCGGCCGTTGTGGCCGACCTGCCGGCCGGAACCGAGGTACGCGTGCTGTTGCCCTCCTCGACGGAGTTGATCGGACGCCTCGTCACCAGCGAGCCTGATCGCCTCGTGCTCGACCTGGCGGCGGACATCCGGCCCGTTGACCTCAATGAAGTAAGCTCGCTCTGGGTACGTGGAAACGCGGGCAGGAAGGGCGCCCTGATCGGCGGTGCGGCGACTGGGCTTGCGTTCGCCATCTACGGGGGACTCGCGACCAGTGGGCTCTGTTCAGCCCTGAGTGGGGGTAGCTGCGACGCTGGCGTGACGACCGGCGGCGCTGCCCTCGGCGCTGCCCTCGGATTTGCCACGGGAGGATTGGTCGGCTGGCTCGTCGGCTCTGCCATCCCGTCCTGGCACCTACGCTACCCCTGACCCCGCTGGCGCCCGCGCCGCTCATGCGGCGGGGGGAGTGCGCCGCACCGGCAACCGTCCGAGCCCCCGCGCCGCAGGCGCCCTCCCGCCCGAAGGGCCCTCCCGTGCCGCGCCAGCGGCGCCCTCCCGCGGGCCAAAGGCCCGCTCTCCCGCTGCCGCGGGCAGCAATCTCTGCTACCTTGCCGCCAACTCCTCGCCCGGATTGACGAACAGGTCCGACTCGATCCGGTGCTGGCGGTCGTGCAGTTCACGGTAGCGGCCGCCGAGTTCCATGAGCGCGGCGTGCGTGCCGCGCTCGACGATGCGGCCCTCTTCGAGGACCAGGATCTGGTCGGCGCCCCGGATCGTGGAGAGCCGGTGCGCGATCACGAACGTCGTGCGCCCCGCCCGCAATGCGCGCAGCCCATCCTGGATCATCGCCTCACTCTCGCTGTCCAGGCTCGACGTCGCCTCATCCAGGATCAGGATGCTCGGATCGGCCAGGATCGCCCGCGCGATCGCCACCCTCTGGCGCTGCCCGCCGCTCAGCTTGACGCCGCGCTCGCCGACGATGGTGTCGTAGCCGTGTTCGAAACGCTCGATGAACTCGTCGCAGTGTGCGACGCGTGCGGCGGCGCGTATCTCCTCCTCCGTCGCGCCCGGGCGGCCGAAGGCGATGTTGTCGCGGATCGTGCCGTCGAAGAGGAAGTTGTCCTGCATGACGACGCCGAGTTGCGCGCGGTAGTCCTTGAGCCGGAGCGTCGCCAGGTCGCGGCCGTCGACCAGCACCCGGCCCCGGGTGGGCCGGTGGAACGCCATGACGAGGCCGATCGTGGTGCTCTTCCCCGAGCCACTCGAGCCGACCAGCGCCGTCGTCGTCCCCGCGGGCGCGTGGAAGCTGATCCCGCGAAGCACCGGCTCGTCCTCCTCGTAGGCGAAGTGCACGTCCTCGAAGACGACATCGCCGCGCACGCGCTCGAGCGACGACTTCCCCGCGTCGTCCTCATCCTCCGTGGCCATGCGGCGCAGTTCGCGGATGCGGTCCAATCCCGCGAACGCCTCCGTGACCTGTGTGCCGATCGAGCCGATCTGTACGAGTGGCACGACCATGACGCCGATGAAGGCGATGTAGCTCGTGTACTCGCCGATCGTCATCTCGCCGGCCAGCATCGAGCGGCCGCCGATCACGATCGTGACCACGCCGATCAGCCCGATGATCACCGAGGATGCCGCCGAGACGGCCGATGTGCCCGTGATCGTGCTCGCGATGTTGCGAAGCAGCCGGTGCACTCCCCGGGCGAAAGCGATCCGCTCGCGCCGCTCCGCCGTGTAGACCTTGACCGTGCGGATGCCGCCCAGCGACTCGCCCAGCCGACCCGTCACCTCGGACTCGATCTTGTGGCGCTCACGGAAGATCGGCCGTAGCACCCGGAACGCGTACGCCATCATCCCCGCGAAACCGAACAGGATGGCGAGAGTGAGGAGGGTGAGCCGCCAGTGCACCGTGAAGAGGTAGACCATCGCCAGGAGCGCGGTGAAGATACCGCCCACCAGTTGGAGGATCCCCGTGCCGATCAGGTTGCGGATCCCCTCGGCGTCGCGCATAACGCGGGAGATGAGGACGCCCGTCTGTGTCGTGTCGAAGTAGCGGACCGGGAGCCGGAGCACATGCGCCTGCACGTCTTTGCGCATCTCGGCAATGGCACGCTGGCCGGCCACGCTCACCACCTGGGAGAGCAGGAAGCCCGTGACGCCCTGCACCACCGTGGCCGTTCCGACCACCGCCGCGAGCGGCAGCAGCAGATCGGCCCGGCCTCCACCGATCACATCGTCGATCAGGAAGCGCGGGCTCAGCGGAACCACCAGCCCGGCCAGCTTGCTGATCAGCATCAGTGCGAAGCCCACGGCCAGGTGCCGGCGGTGCTCCCACGCCAGTTGCCGCGCCTCGCGCCACGCGTCGGCAGGCCGGATGCGTCGCTTGTCATTCATCGTGAACCGTCCCGTTCCAAGGGTCCCGATGCTACCCCCGCCACCGCCACCGGTTCATGCAGTCCGGCGCTCCCTTGAACGGGCCCGCACGAGCCCGGCCACGAGATTCGCGTCAACCATACACTTCCGCGAAGCGCTCGCGCTGCGCCTCGCTCCCCAGGAGTATGAGCTCGCCACCGGCCTCGAGCCGTGCCTCCGGTGGCGGATTCGTGACCGCCTCGCCGTCCTTCTGGATCGCGACGACCGTCATCCCCGTCCTCGCACCGATCCCGCCTTCGGAGAGCGTCTTCCCCACCAGCGACGGCGGGACCGGGATGAAGAAGAGGTGGAAGCCGGCGCCCAGTACCGTCAGCTCGCGTCGCTGCAGGATCGAGAGCACCGACTCGACGCCGAGGGCGTCGTAGCTCAGCACCAGATCGGCGCCCGCGCGGTGCATCGCCTCGATGTTGCGCTCGTGCGTCACCCGGCTGATGATCTGCAACTTCGGATTCAGGCGTCTGCAGTAGACGGCCAGGTAGATGTTCATCGCATCGTCGTGCGTGGTCAGGATGACCGACGGCGCGTCCTGCAGCCCGGCCTCCCTCAGCACCTGGCGATCGGAGGCATCGCCGATCACGAGCTTGTTCGGGATGCCTTCGAGGCTCGGCTTCAGCGCCGGGTTGCGCTCGACCATGTGCACCGCGATCC
>CALKIP010000258.1 GCA_937995995.1 uncultured bacterium | reverse complement strand
TGCTGTGTGACTGGAGTTCAGACGTGTGCTCTTCCGATCTGGTGCTCCGGGTCGGCAACGGTACGATCTCGAAGGGATGGTGAAGCGCAGAGATAGGAGCTGCCTGATTCATGGCATTCACGAGCGTCGATCGTTCGTGTGTGCAGCGTGTCCCACCCACTCGGCAGGAGGTACGACAATGGCCGGTTCAAAGCGTTGGAGCGTCGGTGTAGTCGTGGTCCTCGCAGCCACCCTCAATCTCGTGGCATGTGGCGACAGCGGTGAGCCCACACCACCGGGGACCGAGACCGGAACCATCTCGGGGACGGTCGTGGAGGTCGGCGGCGCGGGGCTGTCGGGGAGCACCGTCTCGCTGAGCGGAGCCGTGAGCCGCACGGCGACCACGTCGTCGAGTGGCGCCTACCAGTTCATGGGGTTGGGGCCCGGATCGTACACGGTCGCCGTCGAGCCTCCCCAGGGGTACGCCGTCCCCGAGGGGAAGAGCGACAGCCGCACCGTGACGCTGACTTCGGGGGGCGAAGTGACGGTCGACTTCGAGTTCGAGGCGGCCGACGGCGGCGGCGACGTCGTCGTGGTCGAACTGCGGGGAACCAGCTTCTCGCCATCCGAACTGACGATCTCGCCGGGACAGACGGTGCGCTGGGTCAACGTGGAGAACGTCCTGCACACCGTCACGCCCGATGGTCACGGGACGTGGTCGTCGGCCACGTTGAACCAGCAGGGGCAGACCTTCGAGCACACCTTCGGCTCCGCAGGCGAGTTCCCCTACCACTGTCAGCCCCATCAGTCGGCGGGGATGACGGGAAAGATCGTCGTGCAATGAGGGGCGGGACGCGGGACCGGGGCCGACCCCGGGGAGGCTCGCGGCGGATGGCTGATCGGCTGGCTGGTCGGGTGGGCACCCTCGCGCTGGCGCTGTGGGCAGGGTTTGCCGTGAGTGCGCCCGCCGCCGCGCAATCGGCGCTCGAGCGTCCCCCGGGGTTGAGCGGTGCCTGGGTCGGCGAGCCGGGCGTGGTGCACTTCCACTTCATCCACCGCTTCTCGCTCCTCGGCGACGTGAACAAGGTGGTCAACGTGCCTTCGTTCCTGCTCGCGGCGGGCCTGCCGGCTCGCACGCTGGCGGGCCTCGTCTACGCGAGCAGTTCCGACGTCTCGCCCGAGGTCCGGCCCAACGAGTGGGAGCTCTTCGGTCGTTGGCAACCGTTGGGAGCGGAGGCGACGTCGCCTCTCAAGCTCACGCTCCAGGCGGGGTACAACACGGCGGTCGAGAGCGTGGACGGCGAGCTCGCGGTGGGCGGCAGGGCGGGGCGGGCGTCGATTTTCGGCGTGGCGCGCGCCCTCTCGCGAGCGTACGGCGAGGATGGTGCGCGGTTCGCGGTCGGAGCGGGCGCACTGGTGCGGCTCGGCCGCTGGGTCGCGGTCGGTGGCGACGTCGCCTCGTTGACGGACCGGGCGGAGGACGAGCGGCTGGCGTGGAGCGCCGGGCTCCTGCTCGGCATCCCGTACTCGCCGCATTCCCTTTCACTGCACGCCACCAACGTGGGCTCGCTCTCGCTGCAGGGCGCATCGCGCGGGGGCGACGAAACCCGCTGGGGCTTCGAGTTCACGGTGCCGATCACGCTGGGGCGCTACTTCGGCGGCGGGCAGGCGGACGTGGTCAAGGCGGCGCCGCCACCGCCCGGCCCCCTCGCAGGAGATACGGTGCACGTCGCGATAGAGGGGCTCGAGTACGCGCCGGCGCGCATCGAGGTCTCACCCGGCACGACCGTCGTCTGGACGAACCGGGCGCCGGTGGCCCACACCATCACCGCCGACGACGGCTCCTGGGGCTCACCGTCGCTCGACCCGGAGGAGAGCTGGGGCTATACCTTCTCTCGCACCGGGAACTATGCCTTCCACTGCGCGCCGCACCCCTTCATGGTGGGCGTCGTCGTGGTGCGGGACGATTCGGTCGAGGAGGGCGACGAAGGCAGCGGTCGGCGCCGCTGACCGCGTGGTCACGACGGGCGTGGCCGGGGCTACACGCTGGCCCGGGCCACGCCCGAACGCGCAGGCACAGGGCGTGGAGGGGCAGGGCACGATGGGGGACCGGCGGCGGGCGCTGGAATCGCGAGGGGCGCATCGGCGTACCGATGCGCCCCTCGGCTCACCTGGCGTCGCTCACCTCGATCCGGTAGACGACGACCTGCTGCACCTCCAGCTCATCGCGTACGATGCGCGCGGCGAGCGACGGCCCGAGGAAGACGTCGGGCAGCTCGCCACCGTACCACTCGCCGAGCAGGTTCCCCTCGCGGTCGTAGAGGTCGACACGTCCGGTCGTTTCCGGCTCGTCCAGTGAGACGCCGACCCAGATGCGGTCGAGGGGATCGACGCGGATCCCCGTGATGCGAGGGACGACGGGAGCGAAGGTCATGGCGGCGAGCTGCGCCTCGAGGAGCTGGTCCATCGACGGCATGGCTATGTCACGGCCCGCGGCGGCGCCTCCGATCGCGACTCGCAGCCCACCGCCCCGGCCCATCCGTTCACGAACGCGTTCCCGAGCGAACTCCCGGTCCGCCTCGGTGGTCTCGCGGGGCGGCAGGTCGCGCTCGATGCGTCGCCTCACGGTGCCGTCGGCATCGACCAGGTGCAGTGTGTACGCCGCGCTGTCGGAGATCACGATCCCGCCGTCGGAGAATCGACGCCACGTGAGTGACGGCTCGAAGGCCTGCGGCATCCGGATGGCGATCCGTGTAGTCCCCCCCGGCGAGCTTCCGCTTGAGTTCGCTTCGTCCACCTTCGGCGGCCGCGAGACCCAGAGCGTGTCCAGTACCGTGCCCTCGGCGTCGAGGCGCAGGATGGTGCGTGGTGGATTCGTTTCCGAGTCCCCCGCCGATCCGTCGCTCCTCCCGATCAGGAAGGGGCGCAGGATCTGGAGGAGGCCTGATTCATCGATGCTGAGTGGCCCATCGGGGACCTGGTCCCCGGGGTAGCCCACGCTGCGGGGCTCGCCGCCGTCGGGCGGGTAGACGGTGTAGCGGCGGTTGCCGAAGTCGGCCACCCAGATCGAGTCGCCAGGGCCGATGGCCAGGGAGGAGGGGGAGCCCAGTTCACCCGGCCCGCCCCCCGACCGCCCGTGCGTGGCCACGTGTGCGCCCAGCGAATCGTAGACCAGGACGCGGCTGCCCAGGGGGTCCAGCAGGTACAGTCGTCCGGCTGCGTCCGACGCCAGCCCGTTCAGCGTGACGCGATCGAACTGGTAGGCGTCGTCCTCGATCAGCGCGCCGCCGATCACCGTGACCGTATCGACCGAGACCTCCAGCGCCTGCCTTCCCGAGCCCGGAAGGAGCCAGCGCTCCACACCGGCCACCGTATCCACGGTGAGCTCCGTCGCCGCGGAACCATGTGGCCCGCCCGCACCACACCCCATCAGCGCGAAGGCGAGCACCCCCGCGCCGACTGCCACGACCCTTCTCTTCATGTCACGCCCCCACTCGTAGATGACACGACCTGTCCCCGCTTGAGATGCCTTCTCGCACCCTAACGTTGCCCTGCCCCTCGACCACCGCAACACTCACCCGAATGCCACCGGCGGTGGGTGAGCGCATGAACAGGTGCTGTCAGGTTTTCCTGACCCCTGACAACCGACCCCTGGCGCCTGACCCCTGAACCCCACCTGATACGATCCCCCGACTTTTCCCGATAGACATGGATGAGCCGCTCCCTGTAGACGGATCGGGAGCACGGCACACGGCCGAACCAGTACGGAGGCGGTCTTGGCAACGGCACTCATCCTCGAGAACTCCCCACTCGGCGGACGGGCTCGCATCCATCGGCTCGCGATCGGGCTCATCTGCCTGTTGTCGCTCCCCGTGACGGCAGCTGCACAGACCCCCGGGGGCGAGGGCGACCTCCCGGCCGATGGCTACGTGGCACGCAACACCTCGTTCCAGCTGCACATCGATCCGGCCAGCCACCCCGAGGACGCGCGCCTCGCCTTCTTCATCGACGCGACGGACGTGACGGCGCTCTTCCGGCCCGCCGGCGGCGGCGCGTTTCGCTACGCCGGCGAGTTGATGCCGCTGCCGAGTGGCGAGCACGAGCTCGTCGTCTTCAGCGTGGACGGGGAGGCCTGGATCGAGCTCGACCGTCTGCCGCTTCGTGTGCTGACGGCGGGCGGCTTCGAGCGTGTGAGCGCGGATCCGTCGCTCTCGTTGAGCCTCGACCGGCCCCTCGGAAGGGGGCTCGCGCCAGCGCCGGACGGGCCCGGCGCGCCGCTCGAGCAGACCTTCTCGGGCCAGCTCACCTTCAACGGCGATTTCCTGCGCAGCGGTACGACGTTCGGCGTATCCGCCACCGTGATCGGGACGAGTGAGCAGGAGCAGGCGCTCCGCTACGGTCTGAAAGGCGACGACGCGCCGCGGGTCGACCTCTCGGACTACACGCTCCGGTCCGCACGCGGGCCCTTCGACCTCTCGGTCGGCCACGTCCAGTTCGGCAGGCATCGACACCTGGCCGAAGGGTTCGGTGGACGCGGCGCGCAATTGAGCTTGGCGGCGGGGCGGCTCGATGCCGCTTTCACCGTCTCGAGTGGCAGTCAGGTCGTGGGCTGGAGCGATCTGTTCGGCTTCGAGCGGCCGGACCACCGCATGGCCAGCGCGTCGCTCGGGCTCGAAGTCCTCGATAGGCCCGGTGGGCTGCGCCTCGAGCTTTCCGCACTCGACGGGTCCGTGCTTCCCCTCACGGACTTCAATCAGGGCGCGATCGTGGACGCCGAAGAGAGCCGAGGGATGGCCGTGCGCGCCGTCGCGAGCGACGCATCCGGCCGCCTTCGTCTCGACGGCGGCCTCTCGCGCAGCACCCTCCGTGTCCCTGCCGACCCCGCCCTCGAGGCGTGGGATGGGAGCCACTCGCTGTTCCTCTACGCGCAGGTGCAGCCGATGCTCGAGCCGGGCTACGAGTTCGTGCCCGTCGAGGAGACGACGGCGGATGCCCGCTATCTCGAGGCGGACGTCGACCTGCTGCGCGACATCCCCCTCGGTGCGAGCCGCACCTTCGCTCTCTCGATTGGGTACCGCCACGAGCGCGTCGACCCGCTCTACCGCAGTCTGGCTGCGTACGCGGCCGCCGACCAGGCCAGCCATCACGTCCAGCTCACGGGCGACGTGGCCGGCCTCGTCCTCAACGCGAGCCACACTCGCCTCCAGGACAACCTGGACGAGATCGCCTCGATCCTGAAGACGCTGACGCGCCGGACCGGCGCGGGCGTGACCGCGCCGCTCGCCCAGATCTTCCAGGTGGGCGAGGGTGCCGAGTGGCTGCCGATGGTGCAGCTCACCCTCGACCGGACCCACCAGTTCGGCCGGGCGCTCCCGGAGAATGGCGGGTTCGACCCGTCGCACATCCCCGACCAGGTCAGCGACACCCGGTCGGCCGCCCTGAACTGGCAGTGGCAGCGGCTCGGCTTCGGCTACCGCCTCGACCTCTCACGACAGGACAACCGCCAGCCGGGCCGGGAGAATGCGGATTTCAAGACCCGGGTCCACGCTTTCTCCACACAGCTCATGCCGACCCCCACCCTGATGCTCGACCTCGGCCTCGACTTCGACCGCGCGGAGAGTGAGGAGGAGGGGCAAGTCGACCTCCGCAGGAGATTCGGAGTCGGCGCGAACTGGGCGGCCTTCGCCCGCACCTCGATCGCGCTCAACGCCTCGCGCGCCGACGACCGCGACGAGGCCGACACTCGCCGCCGCGAAGCGCTCCAGTTCAGCGGCCAGCTCTCCTCCGCGCTCCCGTGGCTCGGCGAGCACGGCGGGACCTTCTTCCTGCGCTACTCGCGCAGCCTGGAACGCTTCGAGGACCGGGAGTTCGATCTGGACGAGAGCTTCGCGATGTGGAGTTGGGACTCCGGACTGAGCTTCACCTTTTTCTGATGGCGCTGCCCGGATGGGTGGCCGGATCGCAGCACACACACGAACCCCGGAGGGGAACCATGAGAACTACGGCCGCATCGACGATCGGATTGCTGATTGCGCTCGGCGTCGCGTTCCTGGACGCCTCGCCGCTCCTGGCACAGGGGACGTCCACCTGGGAGTCGGGGCGCATCGGCAAGGCAACGATCGGTGATACCCCCGCGCTTCCCATCCCCTTCACTGAGACCAGCCTAATCCCGTGGAAGACGTTGGACGAGAAGACCATTTCCTGTCCATCGGGCTCCTACGCCATCGGTGTGAAGGTCTGGGCCGGTGATGTGATCGATGCGATCGACCTCGAATGCGCTCGCCTCGGGCCCGAAGGGCAGCATCAGCAGGTCGTGCAGGCGAGGGGCGGGCCGATTGGCGGGAACAGTGGCACGCTCCGCACGATCCGGTGCCCGGCCGGCAAGGTGCTCCACACCGTGAGGGGGCGCGCGGCCGAGGTGATCGACCGCGTTCAGTTCGGCTGCCGCCCATGGCGCGAGGGCACGGGTGCCCACGGCTCGACGCAGTGGCTCGCGGCCTCCGGCGGCAACGGCGGCGATGCCTACGGCCCCGTCGCCTGTCCGGACGGAATGGCGATCGAACGGATCAAGGGCAGCGGGCGCGGTAACGGGTTCGCCACGTTCGTCGGCATCTACTCGTTCCGCTGCAGGACTGCGCCGCCGGCCACCGTGGCCTCGAGCCCTGGCGGCGCGACTGGCTCGCCCGGCGTTTCACCTGGCCAGCCGACGCGCACGCCTGGCCAGACGCCTGTCGCGAGCCCGCCCTCCGGCACCATCGCCCGGCCCGGCGTCGGAGCCCAGCCGCAGCTCGCTACCGGCTCGCGCGTCGCCGGCGCTGCCACCATTTCCGCCGCGGCCAAGCCGCGCATCGCCTCTGCGATCAGCCGGTCGGCCAGCCGCGGAAACTCGCGGATCGAGATCGGCGGCAAGGACTTCATCATCTTCGTCAACGGCCGCCAAACGCAAAACGTTCAGCAGGTCCTCGTCAACGGCGCGCCGGTGAAGTTCGAGGTCGTCTCGGCCGAACGCATCGTCCTGACGCTCCCCGACCGGGCGCTCGAAGCGGCCAGGGGCGGGGCTCCGACGCTCACTCTGGTCAGCGGCACGGAGCGGATCTCGAGCCGCATCACCA
>CALKIP010000257.1 GCA_937995995.1 uncultured bacterium | reverse complement strand
GACGCCGCGTCCGTCCGGGTGATGGCGTGCGTTGCACCCGGCTCGGCGGCGCGAGGCGCGCACGCCATGGCGGCGAGGAGGAGCGTGGATGCGATACACGCGAGCGGCCGCATCCTGCCGGCCGCTCGCGTGTTGTATGACTTCTGAATGCTGTGTATCCGTTCCATGGCGCAATCTTACAGAGTCGCCATGGATGCGGCAAGTCCGTGGGGCGGCTGGCCTTCGGGTTGTGGCCTCAGTCGCCGTCGTCGACTCTGGCCGCGACGCCGACCGGGTCGGTGGTCACGCTTCCGCCCGCGACCCTCTCGGCGCCTTTCGCGCTCTTCGTACGCGTCGCGGGACGAGCAGAGGGCGTTCCATTGCCGCTGTCGGTACGCACCGGGGATCGCTCGACCAGTGCAGCTTGTGCGGCCGCGAGTCGCGCCACGGGTACACGGAACGGTGAGCAGGAGACGTAGTCGAGCCCGGTTTCGTGGAAGAACGCCACCGATCTCGGATCGCCGCCGTGTTCACCGCAGATGCCGACCTTGAGCCCCGACCGTGCGCGCCGGCCTTCGACCGTGGCCAGGGAGACCAGGACGCCCACACCAGTGCGGTCCAGTGTCTGGAACGGATCGCCCTCTAGGATGCCCTCCTCGATGTAGTGGGCGAGGAAGCTGCCGGCATCGTCGCGGGAGAGTCCGAACGTGGTCTGCGTGAGGTCGTTCGTGCCGAAGGAGAAGAACTCGGCCTCCGCCGCGATTTCGCCTGCGGTCAGCGCGGCGCGCGGAAGCTCGATCATCGTGCCGACCAAGTAGGGGATCTCGATCCCGCTTCGGCCGAGCACCTCGGCCGCGACCTCGCGCACGAGCTTCGCCTGGCGATGCAGCTCCTCGACGTGGGCGACGAGGGGGATCATGATCTCCGGCTGGACGTTCACCCCGTCCTCCGCCACGGAGGCCGCGGCCTCGAAGATCGCCCGCGCCTGCATCTCCGTGATCTCCGGGTAGGTGATGCCGAGCCGCACGCCTCTGTGACCGAGCATCGGGTTCATCTCGTGGTGGCGCTCGACCGCGCGCACGACTTCGGCCACTTCGATGCCGATGCGTTCGGCGAAGCCGCGGATCTCTTCGTCGCCACTGGGCAGGAACTCGTGTAGGGGCGGGTCGAGCAGACGGATCGTGACGGGCAGTCCGTCCATCGCGCGGAAGATCCCCTCGAAGTCAGAGCGCTGCATCGGCAGCAGCTTGGCGAGGGCGTGGCGCCGCGCGTCGGCGTCCGCGGCCAGGATCATCTCGCGCACCGCGTGGATCCGCTCGCCCTCGAAGAACATGTGCTCCGTCCGGCACAGCCCGATCCCCTCGGCGCCGAGTGCCCGGGCCTGCGCCGCGTCGGCCGGCGTATCCGCGTTGGCGCGCACACGCAGGCGCCGGATCTCGTCGGCCCAGCCCATGAGCCGCTCGAAGTGCTCGGACAGCTCCGGCTCGACCGTTGGCACCTGGCCGAGCATGACCCGGCCCGTACCGCCGTCCACCGTGATCCATTCGCCCTCGCGGATGCTGTGCTCGCCCACGACCAAGCAGCCGCTCGCCTCTTCGATCCGGGCACCCCGCGCGCCGACGACGCAGCACTTGCCCATCCCGCGTGCGACCACCGCCGCGTGCGAGGTCATCCCTCCTCGCAGCGTGAGGATCGCCTCCGCCGCGACCATCCCGTCGAAGTCGTCGGGCGACGTCTCGCGGCGTACCAGCACCACGCGCTCGCCCGCCTCCTTCCGGGCCACGGCCGCGGCCGGATCGAAGACGACGACGCCCGACGCCGCGCCGGGCGAGGCCGGGAGGCCCGTGCAGAGGACGACGGGCTCCGCTGCCGGATCGATCTGCCGGTGCAGGAGAGTGGCGAAACGGTCGGGATCGATCCGCGCGACCGCCTCGGCCTCGTCGATCAACCCCTCGTCGACCATCTCGACCGCGATCCGGACCGCCGCCGCCGCCGTGCGATTGCCCACGCGGGTCTGGAGCAGGTAGAGCTGGCCGCGCTCCACCGTGAACTCCACGTCCTGCATGTCCCGGTAATGCAGCTCCAGGAGCTCCTGTACGCGCAGAAGTTCGGCGTACGCGGACGGCAGACGCTCGGCCATCGCCTCGATCGAGAGCGGGTCGCGAGTCCCCGCGACCACGTCCTCGCCCTGCGCGTTCACCAGGAACTCGCCGAAGATCTTGCGCTCGCCCGTCGACGGATTGCGCGTGAAGGCCACACCCGTCCCCGAGTCCTCGCCCATGTTGCCGTAGACCATCGCGACCACGTTGACCGCGGTGCCCAGGTCCGCCGGGATGCCGTGCACACGTCGGTAGGAGACGGCGCGCTCGTTCTGCCACGACCGGAATACCGCCTCGATCGCGCCCCAGAGTTGAGCGTCGGGATCCTCCGGAAAGGCCACACCCTTCTCGCCCTCGATCAGCGCCTTGTACTCGCCGACCAGATCGCGCAGGTCCTCGGCGCCCAACTCGGTGTCTTCCGCAACGCCACGCAGCTCCTTGCGCGCCTCGAGGAGCGCCTCGAAGCGCTGGTTCGGCACGCCGAGCACGACGTTGCCGTACATCTGCACGAAGCGACGATACGAGTCGTACGCGAAACGCGGATCGCTCGCCGCCCGCGCCAGCCCTTCCACCGTCCGATCGTTCAGCCCGAGATTCAGGATCGTGTCCATCATCCCCGGCATCGAAACGGCCGCTCCGCTCCTCACGGAAACGAGGAGCGGATCATCGCCACCGAACCGTTTGCCGGTCTCCTCCTCGAGACGACGCACGTGCTCCTCGACGGCGGGTCGGAGGGCCTCCGGGTGCGTTCCGTGGGTCAGGTAGTGTCGGCAGACTTCCGTCGTCAGCGTGAAGCCGGGGGGGACGGGAAGTCCGATCCGCGTCATCTCTGCCAGGTTCGCACCTTTGCCGCCGAGCAGCCGCCGGTCCTTGCTGCTTCCGTCCGCCCGGCCCGCTCCAAAATGGTAGACGAGGGGGATAGACATAGGGGCTCCAGTTCGTGAATTGGTGGGTCAGGTGGGGTAAAAGCGGGCGGAGCAGGAAGCAAGATCCAGGCCGTGGACTAGGCCCCGAGAGAGGCGTCGAAGGGGAGTGGTCGCATCCGCGGCCGGGCTGGTTTCGTTACTCGCAGAGTTCGCTGAGGGTCCGCGGAGCCGCAGAGTGAACTACGTTGTCTCACGCAGAGACGCAGAGACCGGGCGGGGGCTGTGCGCTACGCGTGGGGATGGGTACGTGGCTGGGCGATCTGCCGGGAGTGTTGGTTTCTGGGGCCGGCGGAGCTCGGAGCGCCCGGTGTATGGGATACATCGCCGGGCGGGTTGCCCTCGCGGAGGAGTGGATAGCCCACAACACGAAGGGGCTGCCCAGCCCGGAAGCAAACCCCACCCCGGCTAGACAGCCCCACCTCCGCGCCCCTCTGCGGCTCCGCGAGACAAAGAACGCAGCCCGACCAACGAATGCAGCGCACAACACGACGAAGGCCGCCGCGCCCCTCCGTATGAAAGGGCTCAGTCGGTCCCCTGCGTCGCCGATGCCACTTCCTGGCGCTCGAGATCCAGCGATGGCATCGCCGGCGTGGAATCCTCGTGCCCGGCGGCCACGCGGCTGCGCCGGTATTCGAGGTCCACGAGCCGCGCCGGGTACGTTCCGGAGAAGCAGGCGTTGCAGAAGGAGCCGTACTGCTCGACCGCGCCGTTCATCCCCTCGAGCGACAGGTAGCCGAGCGAGTCGACGCCGAGCTGCTGACGAATCTCTTCCACGGAGTGCTGCGTCGCCATCAGCTCCTCGCGCGTCGGCATGTCGATGCCGTAGTAGCACGGGGAGCGGACCGGCGGGCTCGCGATGCGGAAGTGCACCTCCTTCGCGCCCGCCTCGCGGATCAGCGAGACCAGCCCGCGGCTCGTCGTGCCGCGGACCAGCGAGTCGTCGACCACGACGACGCGCTTCCCCTCGATCACCTCACGCACAGGGTTGTACTTGATCCGGACCCGGAAGTCCCGGCCAGCTTGAGAGGGGTGGATGAAGGTTCGCCCCACGTAGTGGTTGCGGATCAGCCCGAGCTCCAGCGGGATCCCGCTCTCTTCGGCGAAGCCGAGCGCCGCGGAGTTCGACGAGTCGGGGACGCTGAAGACGCAGTCGGCATCCGCCGGGTGCTCACGGGCGAGCTGACGCCCGAAGGCGCGCCGGGCCCGGTCCACGCTCGCGCCCCACAGCCGCGAGTCCGGCCGTGCGAAGTAGACGAGCTCGAATACGCACGGTGCCGGCCGCTCCGCCGGCTCGAGCGATGGCAGCGAGACGATTTCGCCACCCTCGATCCTCACCACCTCGCCCGGCTCCAGATCCCGGACGAACTCGGCACGAACGAGGTCGAGGGCGCACGTCTCACTCGCGAGGACGTAGCCGTCGTCCCTGCGCCCGAGCACCAGCGGCCGGAAGCCCCACGGATCGCGGGCCGCGTAAAGGGTCTCGTCGATCGTGATCAGAACGGAGAAGGCGCCGACCAGCTGCGCCAGCGCCTCGGTGACCTGCTCGTCCGGTGTCGACCGCCGTGAGCGAGCGATCAGGTGGATGATCACCTCCGAGTCGATCGACGACTGGAAGATCGCACCCTCCCGAACCAGCTCCTCACGCAGCTTCCCGGCGTTCGTGATGTGGCCGTTGTGCACCAGGCCGAGGTCGCCCTGGTGGTACCGAACCACGAACGGCTGCGCGTTGTTCAGCCCGGGTCCGCCAGCCGTGGAGTAGCGCGTGTGCCCGAGCGCGGTCCGGCCGGGCAGGGTGCGCAGCGAATCCTCGTCGAACGCGTCGGCCACCAGGCCGTCCGCCTTGCGGACCACCGTGTGCCCGTCAGAGATGGCGGAGATGCCCACCGCCTCCTGCCCTCGATGCTGAAGGGCATAGAGACCGAGAAAGGTCAGCTCGGCCGCATGGTCGATACCGGTAACGCCTACGATTCCGCACATTCAGGAGCGGTTCCCATCGTCGGGTTCGTGTTGTGGAACGATCGCGTAGTGTCGCCTATCGTACCCCGCTACGCAAGTGCGGTTCTGACGGGGGAGGGGTGGAATCCGGGGCTCACTCCTCCAGCACCTCGATCCTGACCCGCGTGTGCCCCTGCCTGATGAAGCCCAGTTCCTCGGCCGCGCGGCGTGACAGGTCCAGGATCCTGCCCTTGGCATAAGGCCCACGGTCGACGACGCGGACCTCGACGACCCGGCCGTTGGCCAGGTTCGTCACCCGCAGCAGCGTGCCGAAGGGCAGCGTCTTGTGGGCCGCGATCATTTCGTTCGGACGGTACGGAACGCCACTCGCCGTTCGCCTGCCCGCCAGCGAATCCGCGTAGTAGCTCGCTTCGCCGGTCAGCGTGCGCACGACCGCGCGCCCTGCAGTGCCGGACGCGCGATCCTCACCACGTACGGCATCCTCGGCCGACGCACTGCCCTGGGCGGACGCGCCGTCCCTACCCGACGCCCGGTCCGCACCACCGCCCCTGCCAGCCGGACGGGCCTCGCCCGACACGCCGTCCGCCACCCCGGAACGGCCTTCCGCTGCTTTCGCCCCGGCTCGGCTGCCGCCATCGGCGTCGGCCTCGACAGCTACGGCACCCCCGGCCCGTACGGGCCCTTCCAATGCCGGCCCTGCCGCGAGACCGCCACAGCCCATGATGAACGCCGTACTCGCGAGCACGACGAACGACGACCAGGCACGGCTTCCACCGAACGCCCGCGTCCGTCCACCTCGCGCGAGCTGCCGGACTCGCTCTTCCGGTGTCTGTTCCCGCCCTTTCCGCGCCGTCCCTCCTCGCTCACCCCACCCACGCCCTCGCGCTCGCGCTCGCCCAACCACCTTCATCACGGCATCGCCGGGTGCTCCACGTCCACCTCTACCGTCGCCGCCGATCCGTCCATGACCCCCGGGATCGCGGCATAGTACGCCTCGGCCACGCGGGCCGCCGGAAGCTCGATCCCCGGCCCGGCCGCCGTCGCGATGCTGAACGTGCCGTCCACCTCGCCGACCGTGCCGATCCGCCGGGCCGGCACCCCGTGGCGCTCCGCCACCGCCAGCACCTCCTCGACGCGCTCGGCCGCACACGAGACGACGATCCGTCCCTGCGCCTCGCCGAAGAGCAGGGGAGCGACGGCCAGGTCGTCCTCGAGCGTCACGTCGATGCCCCGTGGCTCCTCGTCGTCGGCGATGGCGGACTCGGCCAGGCAGACGGCCAGCCCGCCCTCGGCGCAGTCGTGCGCGCTCCGGACCAGCTCCGCGTCGGCGAGCTCGAGCATCGCCTCCTGGAGCGCCTTTTCGGCATCCAGGTCGATCGCAGGCGCATCGCCCGCCACCTTGCCGTGGATCACCTTCAGGTACTCCGAGCCGCCCAGCTCGCCGGTGTTGTCGCCAAGGAGGACGATCGCATCGCCCGCCTCGCGGAAGGCGGCGCCGAGGTGCTTCGAGACGTCGTCCAGCACGCCGACCATCCCGATCACCGGGGTGGGGTAGATCGCGCCCCGCGGGTTCTCGTTGTAGAGCGAAACGTTGCCGCCCGTGACCGGCGTATCGAACTTCAGACACGCCTCGCCCATCCCGGCCACCGCTTCCTTGAGCTGGTAGTAGACCTCGGGCTTGAGCGGGTTGCCGAAATTCAGGTTGTTCGTGACCGCCCGCGGACGTGCGCCGACGCAGACCAGGTTGCGCGCCGCCTCGGCCACGGCGATCATCGCGCCGCGCCGCGGGTTCAGGTAGACGTAGCGGCCGTTGCAGTCGACGGTCGCCGCGATCCCGAGCCTGGTGCCGCGGATGCGGAGCACGCCGGCGTCGCCACCCGGGCCGACGACGGTGTTCGTGCGCACCGTGGTGTCGAACTGCTCGTGGACCCAGCGCTTGGAGGCGATCGTGGGCGAGGCGAGGAGACGGAGCAGGATGCCGCTCGGGTCCGCCGCCTCACGGCTCGGCTCCAGCTCTGAGGGATCCCACTGCCGCAGCTTCACGACCTCCTCCGACTCGCGCGCCTCGCGGACGTAGGTCGGACAGTCGACCAGCGGCTCGCCGGGGACCTCGCAGACGATTTCGCCGTTTTCTCGCACGCGGTAGAGCCCGTCGTCCGTCACGTGGCCGATGACCGCGGCCTCGAGCTCCCACTTCTCCAGGATCTTCCGGACGTCGTCCTCGTGGCCTGCCTTCGCGACGACCAGCATCCGCTCCTGTGACTCCGAGAGCAGGATCTCGTACGGCGTCATCCCCGGCTCGCGCGTCGGGACGAGGGAGGTGTCGATGTCGACGCCCGTCCCCGAGCGTGCGGCCATCTCCGAGGACGACGACGCGAGCCCCGCGGCGCCCATGTCCTGGATCCCCACGATGTGCCCGCTCCGGATCAGCTCGAGCGACGCCTCCAGCAGCAGCTTCTCGGTGAACGGATCGCCGACCTGAACCTGTGGCCGGCTCTCCTCCGCCGCCTCGTTGAGCTCCGCGCTCGCGAAGGTGGCGCCGTGGATCCCGTCGCGGCCCGTCCTCGCGCCCACCGCGATGATCGGGTTGCCGGGGCCCGACGCCTCGGCGCGGATCAGCTCCTCCTTCTTCATGAGGCCGATCGCCATGGCGTTGACCAGCGGGTTCCCCTCGTACGCCTCGTCGAAGTAGATCTCGCCGCCCAGGTTGGGAACGCCCACGGAGTTGCCGTAGTCGCCGATCCCCTTGACCGCGCCGGCGAAGAGGTAGCGCACGCGCGCGTTCTCGAGCGAGCCGAAGCGCAGCGAGTCCAGCACCGCGATCGGCCGCGCGCCCATCGTGAAGACGTCGCGCAGGATCCCGCCCACCCCCGTCGCCGCGCCCTGGTACGGCTCGACCGCCGAGGGATGGTTGTGCGACTCGATCTTGAAGGCGATCGCCCACCCCTCGCCGATGTCGATCACGCCCGCGTTCTCACCCGGCCCCTGCAGCACCCACGGTGCCTCGGTCGGGAGCGTCTTGAGCAGCGGCTTCGAGTTCTTGTAGCCGCAGTGCTCCGACCAGAGCGCGCTGAAGAGCCCGAGCTCGGTGTACGTCGGCTCGCGGCCGAGAATGCCCAGGATCTTGTCGTATTCCTCTGGCGACAGCCCGTGCTCCTCGACCAGCTCCGGCGTGATCGCCGGATCGCCGGGGCGGGGCAGGGGGCCCTGCTTGACTTCACTCATCCGTTCCTCCTCTCACCGCCCGACGAAGGACGCGCTGCCGAAGGTGACGTCCCCGCACTCGAAGGGTGCCCTCCCGCGGCCGAAGGCCGCCCTCCCGCCGCACCAGCAGCCCTCCCGTCGGCGCCGGCCGACTCTCCCGCTGCCCCTCGCGTGCCAATGATGTGGTCCCGCAAGGACTCGAACAGCGGCACCCCGTCCACGGACCCCAGCAGCTCCTCCAACGCACGCTCCGGGTGCGGCATGAGGCCCAGCACGTTGCCCGCCTCGTTCACGATCCCCGCAATGTTGTTCATCGACCCGTTCGGGTTCGCCGCGTCGGTGGGCTCGCCTGAACGGTCCACGTAGCGGAAGACGACGCGACGCTCATCTTCGAGGCGCTCGAGCGTCTCCGTGTCGGCCACGTAGCACCCCTCGCCGTGTGCGATCGGGAGCCGCAGCACATCGCCCTCGCCGTAGCGCGTGGTGTAGGGCGTCGTCGCGTTCTCGACCCGCAGGTAGACGTCAAGGCTGCGGAACTTGAGCGAGCGGTTCCGGACCAGTGCGCCCGGGAGCAGCCCCGCCTCGCAGAGGACCTGGAAGCCGTTGCAGATCCCGAGGACCGGCCCGCCCTCGGCGGCGAAGCGCTTCACCGCCTCCATGATCGGGCTGAAACGCGCGATCGCGCCGGCCCGCAGATAGTCGCCGTAGCTGAACCCGCCCGGCAGCAGGACGGCGTCCGCCTGGCCCAGGTCACTCTCCCGGTGCCAGACGAACTCCGCCTCCGCACCGAGCACATCCTGCGCGGCCTGGAAACAATCGTGGTCGCAATTCGACCCCGGAAACGTCACGATCGCGATTCGCATGATCTATCAGATTCGAGTGATCGACGCCTGACGGGTGTTGGGCGGGCGCGAGCGCGGGCGCGTGGGCGAGGGACAATGCCTGGCCCTTGCCTTCGCCTTCGCCCTGGCTCTAGCCCTTTACTTCGACCTCGTAGTCTTCCGTCACCGGATTCGCCAGGAGCCGCTTGCACATTTCATCGGCACGTGCGCCCGCGGCCTCCGCACTCTCCGCCTCGATTTTGAGCCGAACCAACCGGCCGATCTTGACGTCCTTCGCGTCCTCGAAGCCAAGAGAGCGCAGCGCATTCTCCACCGCCTTCCCCTCGGGGTCCAGCAGACCCTGCCGCGGGGTGATCCTCACTTCCACCTGAAACTCGCTCACGAGTGTCCCTTTGCTGAATTCGGGTGATCGTTGTACGACTCGCCTCGGCTTACTCCGCCGGCCCAATCCAACCTAATCCTCCCGTCCCCGTGGCCTGCGCCGCCTCCGCCAGATCCGCGGCCGATACGGCGACAGCTCGTCGTAATCGATGTCGCGCAGCTCCGCGCCCGCCTCGTCGCCGCCCTCCGTGTCGAGGAGCGGGTCCCGCTCCGGAAGGCGCTCGAAGAAGCCGAGTACGACCGACTTCAACATGCCGTACGCCACGTACGCCAGGAGTGCCGGGAAGAAGAAGAGCGACGGCACCGTGAGCGCGGCCGCGACCACGGCGAGCATGACGACGAGCGTCAGGATCCCCTTTGTCGTCCGGAACCCGAATTTCGGCACCACCGGGTAGAGGACGTGGCTCATCATCAGCGCCCCGAGCACGAACATGAGGCCGCTGATCATCGTCGGCCACGGCCACTGCGCCAGGTACTGCTGAAAGAAGGCGGTCTGGCTGAAGGGATAGAAGGTGGCGAGCAGCATCCCCGCCGAAGGCGAGGGCAGGCCGTGGAAGGCGACCTTGGCGTGGCCCGCCTGTTCCACGTTGAAGCGCGCCAGCCGGATCACCGCCGAGGCGACGTAGAAGAAGGGGACCAGCCAGCTCCAGGTGCCGTCGGTCAGGAAGAGGTGGTAGATGATCAGTGCCGGCGCGACGCCGAAGCTGATCGCATCGACCAATGAGTCCAGTTCCTCGCCGAAGCGGCTCCCGGTCTGCGTCACGCGCGCGACCCGGCCGTCTACGGTATCCGCGAGTCCCGCGAGGACGATCAGCCACGCCGCGTTCGTGA
>CALKIP010000256.1 GCA_937995995.1 uncultured bacterium | reverse complement strand
TCTGGGGGAAGGAGTTGGCCCGCAGCGCGTCCGCGGCGACGGCGCCACTCACCCGTTCTGCGCGTACGCCTCTCGCAGCAGCCGCTCCACCTCGCCCGTGATCTCGTCCACCGAGCCGAGTGCCACCTTGTGCGTGGCCTGGCCGGGCGCTTTCGCGGGGACCAGAAGCGGGGAGTCGGGGGCGTCGGTGTAGCGGAGCCCGACGTCGACGCGGGTGCGGGTGGCGGCGGCCACGGCCGCGAACTGACGCTTGCGCACGAAGGGGATGTACGTCTGGCGCCCCTCCATCTCGACGTCGTCGCCGAGGCCGGCCAGGATCTCGCGCAGCCGCTCGAAGACCGGGCGCAGGTGAGCCTTGGCGCCCGCATACTGCTGCTCGATGTACTCGTCAAGCGTCGGCGGGCGCCACCCGGCGGCGCGTGCCGCGGCGTCGGCGATGGCCCACTGGGAGTTCTGGGCGATCCCGTGCTCGCTCTTCAGCCAGCGCCGGACCGCGAGCTGGTCGAGTGGGTCGATGCCACTGGCGTTGACGACCTCGACCCACTCCTCCACCGTCCTCCCGGTCCGCTCCTTCATCGTCCGGGCGACGGCCGCCGCCATCTCCTGTGGGCTCCTCAGTGCCATGGGCTTCGTCTCCTACGGGGTCGTCTGGGTTGGGTGCGCCTCGCGGCTTTCGCTTCGGGCCGGCGCAGGCGGAAGGGTACGCCCGAAAACACCGGATGGTCAAGGCCGCAAAGCGCCTCGCCCTATTCGCGAGATCAAGCAGGATCGTAAGTCAACTTGATCACATCCTCGCCAATTCGATCATGAGCCATGAGGCGGAGCGGCGGCCGGGGTCCGGCGAAATATGGCTTGCCGTGACCGAGCACGACGGGGTGCAGGTAGATTCGATACTCATCGATCAGGCCGAGCTCAGTGAGGCTTTGCGCCAAGTCCGGGCCAGCAACTTCGATCTCTCCATCGCGCTCGGCCTTCAACTCGCGGATCGCGCCCTCCAGATCATCCTCGACAAGCGTGGCGTTGGGGCCGACCGACCTCGACGAGCGGGAGACGACCCATTTCGGCTGGTTCCGCCACGCCGCCGCAAAGGCGTGTTGCTCTGCATCCCACTCGGGATGATCGTCGTCCCAGTAACGCATGATCTCATACATTTTGCGACCGTACACACTGCCCGCCTGCCCCTGCGCCTCCTCGATGAAGTGGCGGAAGAGCGTGGGGCTTGGCGCCCCCAAACGGTCGACGTCGACGTAGCCGTCCAGGGACTGGTTCATTCCGAACACGAGCCTGGCCATATTCGCGTCCTTCCGCGTTCGCTTGAAGAGGGCGCTTCCTATCGTAGCTGGATATCGACCCCGAGCCTCACGAGTCCGTAGTGCACGACCGGTTCACTCGGGATCTGCACGTCGGCTCGAAGGTACGGAGCCAGACGGTTGTTGAGCGGGTACCGTACCACGAGCGTCCCCACGGGTGTGCTGTCGTAGTGCGTCTCCGCTTCGCCCCCGACGGCCGTGAAGTGCTGGAACCAGCCCGCACCTGCTCCCAGCGACGTCGTGAGCCCTTCGGAACCGAGAATCCGGACCAGACCCGTGATGAGAAACGCCTGGTTCCCATAGCCGAAACGTGAAACTCCCGGAGGCGCGAACGCCGACTCGTTGCCGTCTCGCCCCGTCCAGCGGGCGTAGGTGGCCGAAACGCTCAGCCGCTCGGCAACGGGTATGTGAAGTGAGGCGCCCAAACTCGGAGTGAACGGATCATAGTTCTCGATCCCGGCGAGCCCCGCCTCGACCCCGACGCTCTGGGCGTCGAGCTTTGCCGGCGTCCAGGCAACGGCAAGGAGCAATGCGAGCGAGGAGAAACGTGTCATCATGGCGCTGCCCTCCTTCGGTTGTGGCCCAGTGAGGTCGGGCCTGTGAGTCGCTGAACGGCAGTACACGGCGTGAGGTCATCGGCCGAGGGCCTTTCGGACCTGGGCCTCGGTCATGCCGGGGAGAATTCCGGGTAGGTCATGGATCTGGATGACCTCGCGGTCCAGCGGCGTGTACTCCACGGGAGCGGGTGTGCTCCGGTCATAGAAGATGCTGCCTGGATAGCGAGGGGAGTCCTTGGCAAGGCCGAGGGCCTGGGTGATCTCTTCACGGATCAGGTGGTTGCGGAAGGTCTGGCTGATGGCATCCGTGTTGTCGATCAGGACGACCGCTGCGATAATTTCGTTCCGGTGGTTGTACCAGTACCAGAAGAACCCCCGGTTGCCCGGAACGTACTCGGGCAGAATATCACCGAAGCTCGACGCGGGCGCGAAGTGGAGCCTCACGTTAGGCTCCACTGCCGGCGCGGCTCGTCGGATTCTGGGGCCGCGCCGGAGTTCGTTGAGTTCCGCGACGACCCGGTCGAACTCGGCCAGATCGGCTTCCGAGGGCTCGCCCTCGATACCGATCACGATGTCGTGCCTCCACTTGCGGACCACGGGCGAGCTGTTGCCGTACTCGGAGCCGAGTGCCACCTCCACGTAGTAGTCGACCGCCTCCTGGCTGTACTGGCCGGCCGGCCCGGTGGAATCACCACATGCGGCAAGCCCGATGACCAGCAGGGCGGGCAGCAGCAGTGTGCTGACCGGGATCGACGTCGTTCGAGCGAACGCAGCAGAGTTCCTTGTCATGCTTCAGCCCTCCTTCGCCACCTCGCTCATCAGCGCGAGCGGGTTCCGGTCCGGATCACTGAAGAAGGCGAGCCACAGTTCGTGGTCACCCATGTCGGCGATCATCTGTGGCCCCCGCTCGAAGACGACGCCGCGTCGGCTCAACGTGTCGAACGCGCCCGCGATGTCCGGCACGCGGAAGTAGATGAACGATCCCGGGCGCTCGACGTCCCCGTCGGGTGCGCTCAGCATGAGGCGCACGCCGCCGCAGTCGAAGAACGCCATCCCGGGGACCTGGAAGAGGAGCCGAATGCCGAGTGCGTCGCGATAGAACTCCACGGCGTGCTCGATGTCGCGCACGGGAAGCGCGATCTGGCCGATCTCTCCGAGGGCGAGTTCCTGCGTGGTGGACATTCCTGCCTCCGCGTTCGAGTGAACAGGATGCTGCACACGGTGGAACGGCCGAAGAGCTTCGCGGGTGCCCGGAGGATTCGGGTCTACCACAACGCCGAGTACCGCCTCTCGTCCCTGAATTTGTACTCCCGGCCCCTCATGCGTACTTCGATCACTCCGTTCATGACCGAGTTCTCGCTCAATTGCACGAACGGCGCGTATTCGCCGACGAACGTCGTGCCGCTTCCCGTGTGGAATGCGGTGGTCGTCGACCCCGTCCAGTCCGGCTCCGGCACCCAACTCCCTGGTGCCAAGCCGTGTCCATCAGGGGAGGTACTGCTCCCACTTCGGATTGAGCGCGCCGACGGTCATGCCGATGATTCCCCGGCGAGTCCCCCGCCGACCACGCCCAAGCCGATCGCCTTCGGGTAGTCGTCCTGACACCCGTCCGAGCCGTCACACATGGAGCTGACCATGGCGATGAGCCTGGCCGTGGCGACCCGACCGCCCCGTGCAGCACCCACGATCGCGTCCCTGCGCGGCGTGGGTCGCGCTCACCCAGAGCGTGTCGACCGCGGATACCGGTACGCTCCATTCCTGCCGATGCGAGGCAATGACGAGGGAGTCCCCGGAGGCGGATCAGACCCTCCCATCCAGCAGCCCCCACGGCTCCGCGCTCAGCCGGACCCACATGCCCGGGTCCAGCCGAAGGGCAGCCTCGCGCCGCGGCCCGACTGCCTCGGGCACCTGCTGCGCCCACTGCGGCCCTGCCGGCATGAGCAGGGCGACCAGCAGGAGGGCCTGACTCCAGCTCATTCTTCTCATATCGACTCCGTGGCGGTGTCAATCCCGCCTCAGCGAGACGAAGATCATGCCAATGCGGGCGGATCCATCGAATACGTCGGTTTCGTTGTACTCGTCGTTCGTGGAGTACTTTCCTGCGAGAAGGGTGCTGTCTCCCGGCGCAATGCGGAAGCGCACGCGAGTGTTGGTGTAGTCCGGGAAGGATGCGTATTCGCGCATCTCGTCGTATACGCTGTAGCTGAGTACCGGATTGCCGTAGCGCCGTGCCGCCTCGCCCAAAGACGTGCCGGGCCCGACCCCATCCGGCGTTTGCACCTCCTCGTGACTCGTTGCGACGAGGAGCGGCACCGTACCCTCCGTAATGGCTTCTCCCGCGGCGAAGACCAGGGAGTAGAGCGTGTCCGGGCCGGCGAGCACCGGGAAGGCGACGAGGTCCACCATGAATCTCTCGTCGAGCTCGCCCAACCGCAGCGGGGGCGCCAGTTCACGGCGGATCGATTCCAGCGTCATGCCGACGCGGGCTGTCCCGATCCCTTCGGGGGTGATCCGGGGGATGGCGAACGTGCGTGGGTCGGCCGGAGCATGGTCGATGGTGTCCCGCACCACGGCGGGAGCGCCTGCCCCGGGATCGCCGCCTCTCCTGTCGCAGCCACTGCAGACGAGTAGCAGTGCGAGTGCACAGGCGATCCGGCCGTTGAGCAGTTTCACCGGCAGCACCCGGAGCCGTTACCTTACCGCCTCGGCGATCGCGTCGAGGCCCTCGCGGATCTCGTCGGCCGGGAGCCGGCGGCCGCGGA
>CALKIP010000255.1 GCA_937995995.1 uncultured bacterium | reverse complement strand
CGTACAGCGGCACAGCACGCCCTCGAGTGCCTGGCGGATCTGCTCGGCATCGGGGCTGGGCTCTCGCTGGAGCAGGTCGTAGGCGGTCATCATCATCCCCGGCGTGCAGAAACCGCATTGCAGCCCGTGCTCCTCCCAGAAACCCTCCTGGATCGGGTGGAGCGCGTTGCCCTGCTGGAGTCCTTCCACCGTGAGGACTTCACTGCCATCGGCCTGGACGGCGAAAACGGTGCACGATTTCACAGCCTGGCCGTCGAGCATCACGGTGCACGCTCCGCACTGGCTCGTGTCGCAGCCGACGTGCGTACCGGTCAGGCCGAGCACGTCCCGGAGGTACTGCACCAACAGGAGCCGAGGCTCGACCTCGTGTGCTCGCTCCGTTCCGTTGACGGTGATCCTAACCCTGCTCACGCAAGCCCCCTTTGCGAAAGGTGGATGGGCGAATACGTACGCGACGGGATCACCCCGCAGCGACCCTGTATCTTTCCGGCTCGCGCTCGAACGCGGCCTTGCAGTGCGGGCAACAGAAGTGGAACGTGCGGCCGTCGTGGACGGCCGAGTGGCGCGCCGTGGCAATTTCGACGGCCATCCCGCAGACGGGGTCGAGGGCCGTGATCGCGGCGGTGCCGGCCACGACGCTGGACTTCGTGCGCTCGTCCGTTGAATCGTGGTCTGCCGCAACCGCCCCGGCGCTGGAGCGAGGATTCGAAACCAGGGGCAATGGACGAGGCTCCATGGGCGCGATCGAATCCATGCCCCGCCCTGCATCGCCCATGGCCTCGGGGGCGCCGGTCCCGACCGCCGGATCGATGCCCTCGGAAGCGGCCGCAAAGTCTGTTTCGCGCCCCCTGCCCCGCGCCCGCAACTCGACGATCTGTGCCAGGATGCTGAGTGCGATCTCGGCCGCACTCGTGCCGCCCAGGTCGAGTCCCGCGGGGCAGCGAACCCGATCGAGCCTACCACGAACATCGCCGCGCTCCTCCAGATACTGGAAGAGTGAATGCCCCTTCTTGCGGCTCGCCACGAGCCCGACATAGCCCGCATCCGTGGCCAGAGCGGCCTCCAGCGCCTCCTCGTCGCCCGCACCCATTGTTGCGACGACGACGTGGTCCATTGGTCCCACGGCCGCTGCTGCTCCGTCCAGCTCTGCCGAAACCGTCTCGGCCGCGGGGAACCGATCCGGTGATGCCGCCGGGTCCACAACGTGGATTCGAAAACCGAGCGGTTCGGCGAGCCGCACCAGTGCCTCGGCCACGGGCGTGATCCCGAAGACGACCAGCCGGGGTGTCGGCAGCACCGGGTCGATGTAGACGTCCACGGCACCCTCTCCCTGGCAGATCATCGGGTAGACCCTCACCCCTTCGACGACCTCCCTATCGTCCAACTCCTCCGGGCTCACGCGCACCAGGCGCGGTCGACCATCGGAGAGGGCCTCCAAGGCCTCGCGGAGAATCGTCGGGCGGACGCAGCCGCCACCGATCCACCCGCTCATGCTGCCGTCCGGGAGGATCAGTGCCTTGGCACCGTAGTAAGCGGATTGGGGCGGTTTTCTCGCCACGACCGTAGCCAGCGCGAATGGCCGCCCCTCGCCACGTAGCCGGGCTGCCTCGCTCAACCAGTCTGTGCCCACGACTCGCTCCGGTCGACCCACGAGCCCGCGGCGCAGCATTCACATCCTCCAACCGACGCCGCCCATGTCTGCGCCGCGAGTTGTCCGTGGTTGGCGCATCCAGGTGCGCCGAGCAGGCCGCTACCCCGGCGTATACCGCGCCCACCGCGTGCACCTGATCCGCGGCTCCTATTCATCGACGCCCCTCTCACGCAGGAGTTGCCACACCTTGAATGGCGTGATCGGTATGTCGATGTGACGCACGCCGAGATGCCAGAGCGCGTCGACGACGGCGTTCACAATGGCGGGCGGCGCGCCGACCGTCGGCGACTCGGCCACGCCCTTCGCGCCGAGCGGGTGGTGCGGCGAGGGGGTGATGGTGTGGAAGGTCTCCCACTTCGGCGTCTCCATCGCCGTCGGCACCAGGTACTCCATGAAGCTGCCGCCCTGGATGTTGCCGCTCTCGTCGTACTGGATCTCCTCGAGGAGTGCCGGCGCCATCCCCATGGTCAGTCCGCCGTGGACCTGCCCCTCGACGACCATCGGGTTGATGATGTTGCCGCAATCGTCGACGGCCACGAAGCGACGGATCTTCACCTCGCCCGTTCCCTTGTCGATGTCGACGACGCAGATGTAGCTGCCGAAGGGGAAGGTCAGGTTCGGCGGATCGTAGTAGCTCACCGCCTCGAGTCCGGCCTCCATCCCCGGCGGGTGGTTCGTGTACGCCGCGAAGGCCACCTCCTGGATGGTGACGGATCGATCCGGCGCGCCTCGAACGTGGAACCGTCCGACCTCCCACTCCAGGTCGTCTTCGTGTGCCTCGAGAAGGTGCGCGGCGATCTTCCGGGCCTTGTCACGGACCTTCCGTGCCGCCACCGAGGCTGCGGCCCCTGCCGTCGGCGTGGAGCGGCTGGCGTAGGTGCCGAGCCCGTACGGAGCAGTGTCCGTGTCGCCCTCTTCCACGGTGATGTCGTCGACCGGGATGCCCAGCTCTTCGGCCAGGATCTGTGCGTACGTCGTCTCGTGTGCCTGGCCCTGGGGCTTGGTCCCGAAGCGGGCGATGATCTTTCCCGTCGGGTGGACGCGCAGCTCGCACGAGTCGAACATCTTGAGCCCCAGAATGTCGAAATGCTTCGACGGCCCTGCGCCCACGATCTCCGTGAAGCTGGAGATGCCGATCCCCATGAGCTCGCCTCGCCTGCGTTTCTCCTCCTGCTCGCGCCGCAGGTCGTGATAGCCGATCTTCTCCATTGCGAGCTCGAGCGCCTTGGCGTAGTTGCCGCTGTCGTACTCCCAGCCGAGCGCCGAGTGGTAGGGGAACTGCTCGGGCTTCACGAAGTTTTTCAGCCGGAACTCCGCGGGGTCGATCCCCAGCTCGTGCGCCATGAGATCGGCCATCCGCTCGATCGTGTGCACCGCCTCGGTGACCCGGAACGAGCAGCGGTAGGCGATGCCACCCGGTGGCTTGTTCGTGTACGCAGCGTCGACTTCGACGTGGGCCGCCTCCAGGTCGTAGGAGCCGGTGCAGATGTGGAAGAGGCCGGCCGGGAACTTGGACGGGTTCGCGGCGGCATCCGTGTACCCATGGTCGGCGAGTGTCTTGATCCGGAGCGCCGTCAGCTTGCCGTCCTTCCTGGCGGCCAGCTCGGCCGTGATATGATAGTCACGGGCGAAGCTGGCGGCCTGGAGATTCTCCATCCGGTCCTCGACCCACTTCACCGGCTTGCCGGTCAGGACCGTGGCCGCAACGGCGATGACGTAGCCCGGGTAGACGGGCACCTTGCCGCCGAAGCCGCCGCCGATGTCCGGCGATATGATCCGGATCCGGTTCTCCTTGAGGCCCACGTGGCCGGCGACGAGCGCGAAGACGGTGCGGATCGCGTGTGGCGCCTGGGTGGTCATCCAGACCGTGAGTTGCTCATTCACCTTGTCGAAACTCGCCACACAGCCGCACGTCTCGATCGACGAGACGTGGATTCGGGGGATGTAGATGTCCTGTTCGATGGTGACATCCGCCTCGGCGAAGGCGCGGTCCGTGGCCTCACGGTCACCGGTCTCCCAGTGCCAGATGTGGTTGTCCGTCTTGCCTTCCTTGTCCGTGCGCAGGACCGGCGCGTCGGGCTCGAGCGCCTTGAACGGGTCGACCACGACCGGGAGCGGGTCGTACTCGACGACGACCGCCTCCACGCCGTCGGCGGCAGCGTAACGATCCGTCGCGAGCACCGCCGCCACCTCCTGCCCCTGGTACATCACCTTCTCGGTGGGAAGGACCATCTGGGTGTCCGACATCAGCGTCGGCATCCAGTGCAGATTGTACTTCTCCAGGTCGCGGCCGGTGATGACCGCGAGGACACCGGGCACCTCGAGTGCCGCGGTGGTGTCGATGTTCACGATCCGCGCGTGGGCGAACGGACTGCGGACGATGTCCATGTGGATCATCCCCGGCAGGGTGATGTCGTCCACGTAGTTGCCCTTGCCGCGGATGAAGCGCGCATCCTCCTTGCGCTTCACCGAGTGACCCATGCCGCCGATTTCGGGCGGAGTGCGCGGCGTTATGCTCGTCTCCGTGGTGTGCATTGCCATTCTCGCCTCCCCTCTAGTCGGCGCCGCCGGCGGGAACCGCGGGCGCTTCCTGTGGCACCGCGGCCTCCTCGGCCAGCCGATGTGCGGCGTGCTGGATCGCCTTCACGATGTTCACGTAGCCGGTGCACCGGCACAGGTTTCCGGAAATGGCCCGGCGGATCTCGTCTTCGGTGGGGCTGGGGTTTTCCTGGAGCAGCGCGTAACCCGTCATGAGCATGCCGGGCGTGCAATACCCGCATTGCAGACCGTGCTCCTCGTGAAATCCGACCTGGAGCGGATGGAGGCCCTCGTCGTCTTCCAGCCCTTCGACGGTCGTGACCTCGCGGCCATCGGCCTGGACGGCGAGCACCGTGCACGACTTCACCGGCTGGCCGTCGAGGAGGACCGTGCACGCGCCGCAGTGCGTCGTGTCGCACCCGATGTGGGTGCCCGTCAGCCGAAACTCCTCCCGGATGAGGTGCACGAGCAGCGTTCGGGGCTCGACTTCCGCGCTCCACTCGGTGCCGTTGATCGTGACGTGGATCTGCTGCCGGTTCAGGCGAGTGTCCTCGTTGCTCATGATTCGGCCCCTCCAGCGGATCGGTGGTCTGCAGATCGTTCAACGGAACCGGTCGGCGCGCGGCCCTCGGCACGCTGGCGCGCCAGGCGCAGCGCCCGCATGGTCAGCACGCGCACCAGGTCGCGCT
The DNA here is from genome assembly GCA_937995995.1 of uncultured bacterium. GTDB lineage: Bacteria > Gemmatimonadota > Gemmatimonadetes > Longimicrobiales > RSA9 > CALBZE01. The sequence goes on along the minus strand of CALKIP010000255.1, from coordinate 15,812 downwards.
TGTAGGCTTCCGAGCCCCGGTGATCGGAGGCCGGCATGGCTTCACTCGCCGCCCTCTTCGCCGCTTCCCTGACGACGTCCTCGGTCAATTCCCGCCCGAGCAGGTACTCCTCTGCCGTGCGCGCCTTGATCGGCACCATGCCGACGTTGGTCAGGCCAATTCCTGCGCGGCGGCAAACGCCGTCCTCGCCCAACGTGACCTGGACGGCCACAGCGGCAGTCGCGAAGTCGCCGACTTTCCGCTCCAGCTTCAGGTATGCTCCGCCGCTCCGTGGCTGGGGGACCGGTACGCGGATCTCGGTCAGCACCTCGTCCGGTGCCAGCGCCGTGGCAAAGAGCCCCGTGAAGAAGGACGTGACCGGAATCTCACGCTCCCCGGCAGGTCCACGAGCGGCTACAGTCGCCTCCAGGGCGAGCATGGCGGCCGGGTGGTCGTTGGCCGGATCCGCGTGGGCCAGGTTTCCGCAGACCGTGGCCAGGTTGCGGACGAGCGGGTCGGCCACGACGGCGGCGGCGTCCGCAAGGAGCGGATAGCGGGTGCGTATGAACTCCGATCGTTCCAGCTCGGCCTCGCGCACCAGCGCACCGATTCGCAGCGCACCGTCGCTTTCATGGAGGTGGTCCAGGCCCGGTACGCGGTTGATGTCGACGAGCAATCGGGGTGCGGCGAGGCGCATCTTGAGGAGGGGGAGAAGGCTCTGGCCGCCGGAAAGGATCTTGGCGTCCTCGCCGCCGTCGGCCACGGCGGCTATGGCCTCATCAAGGGCGGTCGGAGCGACGTAGTCGAATCGCGGTGGGATCATCGGGCCTCCTCTCGGGGTCGGCCCGCCCGGAGGGGACGGGCCACGGGTGCACGCACGGCTACGAGGCTGCGATGCTTCACTCGTGCGGTCCAAAGACGATCCGCACGTGTCGTGTTCGGAGGAGATGCGTGTGCCGGGCTCCGGAGTCATGCGGTGATCCGGTCCGGCTCGTCGGACGACCCTGAAAAAACCAAAAGCCCGCACCGCGTTCACGCGGCAGGGCTTTCATCGCCTCTTCGGGCCGTTCATATCAGTGGCACCGTGCCTTCCGGGAACTCCGTGGCACGGCTTTTTTGCGTGCGTGCGGCGCCCACTCGATTCGAGTGGCAGGAAGGATGATTGACGCCGACGCTGTCCCGATCGATATTCGATTATACGGCCCCGCCCCAAGCTGTCAAGCCTCATCCTGGCCCCGTGTCGCCGAAATCCGCATGCCGCGCGGGCGGCGCGGTGGCGGCACGACCCGTCGAATGCATCCTTCTTCCCCTTCCCGAGGAGGCTCGACCGTGGCACTCACCCTTCAGGAAACCTTCCGTGTCGATGCACCCGTGGACCGTGTGTGGTCGTACCTCATCGACCCGGAGCGTGTCGTACACTGCCTGCCCGGTGCGGAACTGCTCGAGGCCGAGGACGAGCGCACATTCATCGGCCGTATCCGGGTCAAGGTGGGTCCGGTCACAGGGAGCTTCAAGGGCCGGGCCCACTTCGAAGAGTTGGACGAAGCGAATCGGCGCGTGCGCATGACGGGGTCCGGGCAGGAGCAGAGTGGCGGCGGCTCTGCGCAGATGACGATGACGAGCCAGATCGTGGCACTCGACGACGGCGCCTGCGAGGTCCACGTCGACGTTCAGATGGACGTGGTCGGCAAGCTCGTGCAGTTCGGACGCGGGATGATCGAGCAAATCTCCGCGCAGATGTTCCAGCAATTCGCCAATTGCGTGCGCGCGACCCTGGAGGCGGTTGAAGAGGAGCCCGAGGCCGTGGCTTTCGACGGCGCGGTGCGCGCCGCCGAGACCGGTCCGACCGCCCGGTCGGCGGGCGGTGCATCTGCGGGCCAGCCGCGCCGCCCCGCCGCCGAGCCGGTGAACCTGATCCCGGTGATGCTGCGCGCACTCCGCAGTGCACTGGCCCGCGTCTTCGGCCGTTCGGCAACTCGGTAGCGGGCGTGTAGCTGGCGACGCTCTACGCCTGCACCACGACGAGCGCTTCCTTGCGCAGCGAAAGTCGGAGCGGCTCTCCGACATCCATGCGAAGCGGAGTGTAGGCGTAGGGTGGGGATCTCACCTCCAGCACGTATCCGGTCTCCAACTCTACCTGAAGCGAACGGTGGAGCGGCGTGAGCCGGATATCAATGATGCGGCCGGTGATCTGGTTGTGGCGCACGGCCCGTGTGAGCGGCCGGTCCGGGTAGAGGATCTTGATGTCCTCGGGTTGGATGTAGGCGGTCACTTCGGCTGCGACCTCCGCTGGCTGGGGCTCGGCCTCGAGGCGCAATCCGTTCCAATCGAGGACGAGCGATTCCGGCGTCGATTCCACAACCCGGGCCCGGAACAGGTTGCGGATCCCCATGATCTCGGCGATCTCGTCGCTGCTCGGGCGGCGGAAGACGTCGTCGATCGGACCGACCTGTTCGATCTGCCCTTCCCGGACGACCGCGATCCGATCACCCATGGCAAAGGCATCCTCCAACCGGTGCGTCACATAGATGACGACGAGCCGCAGTTCCTCCTGCAACTCGATCAGGTCGCGCTGAATCCGCTCCCGCATCGCCGCGTCCACGGCCGAAAACGGCTCATCCATGAGGAGAAGCCTGGGGTCGACGGCCAGCGCCCTGGCCACGGCCAGTCGCTGCTGCTGCCCGCCGGAGAGCTGATATGGAAAACGGTCGGCCAGGTGGGAGAGGCGCATGCGCTCGAGGAGTTCGAGAGCTCGCTCACGGCCCCGGCGGTGCCGACGCAGCGGAAAGGCAACGTTCTCCACTGCCGTGAGGTGGGGGAAAAGGGCGTAGTGCTGGAAGACGTAGCCCACGCGCCGCTTGCGCGCAGGAAGGCTTCGCGTCCGGCCACGGCGATCCCGCTGGTAGAAGGGCGTACCGTCGAGTGAGATCTCGCCACTGTCGGGGTCGGCAAGCCCGGCGATCAGGTCGAGTGTGGTGGTCTTGCCGGCGCCGGAAGGCCCGAACAGTACCAGAACCTCGGTGCCGACCTCGAGGCGCACCTGGAGCCGGAAGGCGGCCAGCCGCTTCTCTACATCAACGACGAGGCGCTTGTCGCCCATGTTCCGTCGGGGATGCCAGGGTGGCGGCGTAGGGTGCGTCGATGATTTGGGGCTGTGGTGCGTGCAGGGATGCAGGAGTCTCCAATCGTCGAGGGCGCCGCTCGAAGTGTCGCACCAACCACAGGCTCGCGAAGGCTAGCATCGTCATGAGGAGCACCATGCGATTCGCCCCCGCGTAGTCGCGGGCCTGGACGGCATCATAAATGGCGAGAGGGAGGGTCTGTGTGCGTCCCGGGATGTTTCCGGCCACCATGAGCGTTGCGCCGAATTCGCCCAATGCGCGTGCGGCTCCGAGCACCAGCCCCGCCAGAAGGCCCCGACGTGCCAGAGGAAAGGTTACCCGCCAGAGAACCTCGAGCTCGGAGGCGCCGGCAAGTCGGGCCGCATTTTCGATAGCCGGATCGACTTCCTCGATCGCGACCCGTGCCGCCTGCACCATGAGGGGCAGCCCCACCACCACCGCGGCGATCACCGCGGCGTACCACGTGAACAAGGGCCGGAAGCCGAACCATTCCACGATCGGGCTACCACGTCCCATCGCCACGAGCAGGTAGTAGCCCACCACGCTCGGGGGGAGGACGAGGGGCAGGTAGACCAGAGTCTCGACCAGCGTCCGAGCCGGGACCCGGTAGCGGGCCAGGGCGAGCGCCAACGCCAGTCCGATTACGAAGATGAGGATCGTCGCCGGAATCGTGACCTGAAGCGAGAGCAGAAGAGCGTGCCCGTTCACTCCGCCTCCTCTTCCATGGGAATCATCCCGTGCCGCCGCAGGATGGCCTGGCTTGCCGGATTGAAGAGGAACGCCGCGAATCGTCGCGCAGCCGACTCCCGTGGCGCAGAGTGGGTCACTGCGATCTCGTGGTCCAGCATCCCGTAGAACGCGGTATCCACAAGGATGACGTGCGCATCCCCCTCCGACACGAGTGAGTTCGCGACCAGTGCGGCATCCACGTTCCCGCCGATGACGTACCGGTACGACTGCTCCACGCTCTCCGTGATGACGAGCTTGGACTCGACCGCCGCCCAGATGCCCGCCCGCTCGAGCGCCCTGCGCGCCGCCAGTCCGTACGGTGCGTGGGTCGGATGGGCCATGGCCACGAGCTCGACGGCAGAATCGGCCAACTCCTCCAGGCGTTGGACGAAGGGACCCTTCGGGGGTGAAAGGAGTGCGAGCCGACCCCGTGCGAAGGTTCGACGGCTCCCGCGCAGGAGGAGTCCGTCTTCGTCCAGTATGTCGAGATAGGATCCGTCGGCGGCTACGAAGACGTCGACCGGCGCGCCCCTCTCGATCTGATGGGCGAGTTGCCCGGTCGAGGCGAAGTTCAGGCGCACGGGGACGCCGGTCTCGGACTCGAAGGCGCGAGCGATTTCACGCATCGCGGGATCGAGGCCCGATGCCGCGGAAACCAGGAGTTCGGAACTACCGGCACCACAGGCGCCGGTCGCGAGACCGAGCAGGAAGGCCATGAGCGGCAGCCGTCTAGCCGCAGCGCATCGCCGGGTCCGGAAGATGAACATGTTGGTGTGTCCGTTCGGCGACGCGGCCGATCCATGACGTGAGCCGAGGTCGGCGCTCGATTCCGAGCCGGGTTACGACGCTGGGTTAAAATTCCCCGGTGCTCTCGGAAGCGCCTCCGGCGGGAGCGGTATTGGAAGCATCCCGATTCCCAGGTTCACGGGTGTCGGGCGCGGCGCCGGTGACCGGTTCGGTAACCGGTTCGGTAACCGGTTCGGTGACCGCTTCGGTGACCTGCTCCCCGACCGGCTCGATACCGGCGGCGCCGCGGAGTTCAGCATCGGCCGCGCTGGATGCGGCTTCTGCCGAAACCGGTGGCACGTAACCGTCGAGCCAGCGGACCTCACCGTCTACGTAATGTTCCTCTTTCCAGACCGGGAGCCGACGCTTGAGCTCCTCGATCACGTACCGGCTGGCCTCGTACGCCTCGGCGCGGTGTGGCGTAGAGACGACGATCGCCACGCTCGGCTCGCCCACGGATAGTTCACCCACGCGGTGCACGGCCGTCAGGCGGTCGGTGCCCCAGCGCTCGCCAGCCTCTTCGACGATGTGCGCCAGGACGGACTCGGCCATGGAGACGTAGGCATCGTAGCGCATGCCGCTTACGCTGCGCCCGTCGTTGTGGTTGCGCACGATGCCCAGAAAGAGGAGAACCGCGCCATCTTCCGGCCCGCCGACTTCATCGAGGAGCGCCGCGGGATCGATCGGCTCTCGCGTGATCCAGCTGCGCATTGCCTCAGCCTCCCGCTACGGGGGGAAGGAGTGCGACCTCGTCGCCATCCTCGAGCACGGTGTCGGGGCCCGCGTACTCTTCGTTGACGGCAAGGGGTGGTGCGTCCGGCAAGCGTTCCAGGCCACCGCCACGAGCTCGGAGGCGGGCCACGAGGCCACCCGCGGTCTCTCCGGCCGGCAGATCCACTTCGAATTCGCCGGTCCCGGCGAGATCACGATAGAGGGCGAAGAGGAGCACGCGGATTCGCATGGACCCAAGCTAGGCGGCATGCACCGCGGGATCAAGGAATTCGATGTGCGGCCCGGAAGCACGACACCCCGTTCGAGAGATTCGAACGGGGTGTCGTGCCAGAAATCACACGAGCAAGGCGTCAGTCGCCGCCGCCCGAGACCTGCTGACGGAGATCCTTCGAAGGCTTGAAGATCGGAACCACCCGAGCCGGCACCTCGACCGGGTCGCCCGTCCTCGGGTTGCGAGCCATACGGGACTTGCGCCGGCGGACCTTGAAGGTGCCGAACCCGCGAATCTCGATGTTCTCGTGCTCCGAGAGGGCGTTCTTGATCGCGTTGAGCAGGCCGTCGACCACGAGTGCACAGTCCTTCTTCGTGATCCCGGGGCCGATGGCATCGGCTACCTGCTCGACGAGGTCGGCTTTGGTCATGATTCCTCCGTACCGATATACGTTGGTGAGAGTGCCGGGAGCCGCGCTCCCGCCGTACCTAAAACGGGACGACGAACTTCAGACGGGGCCCACCGGTCTGCTCGAGAGGCCTGGCCCATTTCGCCAGGCTCGATGTCGCCCCACGCCCCAGGAAGAAGTCCAGGAGCGTGAACTCCCGCCTCGGCGGTCGTACGACCTGCGGGTCGTCGCCGAGACCCGCCATCCGCCCCACCGCCGACAGGGCGTCCTGAAGGTTTCCGACTCGATCGACGAGTCCGTGCTGGATCGCCTGACGACCGGAGTAGACTCGACCGTCCGCCAGTCGGTAGACCTCGGCGGCGGAAAGGGCCCGCTCCTCTGCGACGGCCTCGACGAACTGGTCGTAGACATCCGTGATCAGCGCTTCCAGCACCTGTCGGTCCGCGGGAGAAAGCGGCCGGAACGGCGACCCGACATCCTTGTGCTCGGCGCTCTTGACCACATTCATATCGACGCCGAGCCGCTCCATCAGGCCACTCACTTCCGGATACTCCATGATCACCCCGATCGACCCGGTGATCGAGCCCGGCATTGCGAAGATCGAATCGGCAGCAAGTGCGACGTAGTAGCCGCCCGAAGCGCCGACCGCCCCGATCGCGGCGACGACGGGCCGGCCCTCCTCCCGGATGCGCCGCAACTCACGGTAGAGGCTTTGCGACGGTCCCACAACGCCGCCGGGCGAATTGATCGCGACCAGAAAGCCCCGAACCGATGAATCTTTGCGGAATCTCCGGATCTGCTCCAGATAGTCCGCATCATCGGCGATCAGGCCATCCACTTCGATCAACGCGATCCGATCACCCCTGACCAGCCCCGTGTCACCGCGTATGGCGCCCACGACGGCCAGGGCGAGTCCGGCCAGGGTCATCAGGAAGAGGCCGGAGAGGACGAGAGCGACGATGAGGGTTCGTCGAGACACGCGCAAACCACCGTCACGAATGCGGTATGTGAGTGCGGGGCGGGCGCATAGCTTAACCCTCGGATCCCGCGGAAGTCAAGGACGCTCCCCTGCCTGCATCCATCGCGCCGACGAAGCGGTCGAAGAGATATCGCGAGTCGTGGGGCCCTGGAGCCGATTCCGGGTGATATTGCACACCGAAGACCGGAAGCTCCCGGTGTGCCAGTCCTTCGATCGTGCCATCGTTCAGGCTCAGGTGCGTCGCCCTGAGCGACGGCGCCCCCTCGATCTCGTCTCCCGACCCGCCACGGACCGCGAATCCGTGATTCTGCGCCGTGATCTCTACCGCGCCGTCCTCGAGCCGACGGACCGGGTGATTCCCGCCTCTATGGCCGTAGTGCAACTTGTAGGTCCTGCCACCGAACGCCCGCGCCACGAGCTGGTGTCCGAGACAGATGCCGAAGACGGGGATGCCGCGTTCGGCGAAGAGACGGACAGCTCGCATCGCCGGCTCGACCGCCGCTGGGTCGCCCGGTCCGCTGGAGAGGAACAGCCCGTCGGGCGCCTCCTCGAGGAGCGCTTCGGGCTGGGTCCCGGCCGGTACTGTGGTCACACGGCAGCCCCGCTCGGCCAGGAGCCGGAGCGCCTGCGCCTTGATGCCGAGATCGTACGCGACGACGTGGAAGCGCTCCTTGCCGACCGCGGGCACGACGTACGGCTCGCCGGTGCTCACCCTGCCGGTCAGGTCCTGCCCCTCCAGTTTCGGGTACGACTGGATCCGCGCCATGAGTTCGTCCCGGGAGACATCGGCCGGAGCGATCGCGGCGCGCATCGCGCCGGCGGAGCGGATGTGGCGCGTCAGCGCACGCGTGTCCACCTCCGTGAGCGCCACGACGCCCGAGCGCGCGAGGTACGCATCCAGCGACTCCCGTGCCCGCCAGTTGCTGTGATAGCGGGCCAGCTCACGGACGACCAGGCCGGCGGCATGTGTACGCGAGGATTCCCCGTCGCGGTCGTTGACGCCGTAGTTCCCGATCAGCGGGTACGTCATGGCGACGATCTGGCCGGTGTAGGACGGGTCCGTCAACACCTCCTGGTAGCCCGTCATCGAGGTTTTGAACACGACCTCGCCCAGGGCGACGTCGTGGGCGCCGACGAGTTCGCCGCTGAAAGTGCGGCCGTCTTCCAGGAGAAGGTACGCTTCTACGGCCAAGGGGCCTCCGGGTGCAAAGTTGGCCGAGGGTTAAGCCGGGGGCGAATTTACGCCATCTCATGGCCCTGTCAAGTTGGCGCCCGAATGGGGGCGCAGGCCTCGGGCCGCTTGCGCTCGGGTCGTCTCCTGGCGACCTTCCCCGCCCTATGGAAACGCTTGTCTACATCTACGCGGATGAATCCTGCCTCGGCATCCAGTACACCGACCGGGACTCGCCTGGCGGCGCCGCCGGAATGTTCGAACTCTGGCGAGGCGACCACTGGGAGCGTCGCGATTACTGGGTCAGTGAGCCGGCGACGACGAACAACCGCATGGCGATCCGAAGCGCCATCGAGGGCCTTCGCGCACTGAAACGTCCCTGCCGGGTCGTCTTCACCTCGGATTCACAATACCTCATCAAGGGAATGCGCGAGTGGATCCACGGGTGGATCCGCCGGGGCTGGAAGCGCAAGGGCGGCCCGATCGAGAACGTCGATCTCTGGCGCGAACTCGCCGATGAGGCGAGGCGGCACCAGGTGGACTGGCGCTGGGTTCGCGGCCATGCCGGCCACCCGCAAAACGAGTACGCCAACGTCCTCGCCATCCGTGCGGCGAAGAAACAAACTTCGTCCGGTGGTCTGGTCCCGTCAGGGTATGAGGCGTGGCTGGAACGCGAGCGAGAGGCGGGACGATACCTGGATGTCTTTGAATTCCAGCCGCCACCGGCCGAAGAGCGGTTCCAACCGGCGGCGCCACCCGGGCGGTAGCGCCTCTAATCCAGCCTTCGCCCGAACACCTCTGCGAAGCGAACCACCACCCGATCGGAGACCGCCTCGAGGTCGACGGACCGCCCGAGGAATCGCTCGAGCGACGTCACTCCATGCTCACGGATCCCACACGGCACGATCGCATCGAAGTAGTCGAGGTTGGTGGTGACGTTCAGCGCGAAGCCGTGTGAGGTGATCCAGCCGCTCGAGACGCGTACGCCGATCGCGGCGATCTTCTCGTCTCCGACCCAGGCGCCTGTCAGTCCTTCCTTTCGTCCCGCCTGGACGCCGAAATCCCCGAGTGCACGGATGAGCACTTCTTCGATGTCGCGCACGTAGCGGTGCAGATCGCGCCGGTCGGGCTTGAGATCGAGGATCGGGTACCCGACGAGCTGGCCGGGACCGTGGTAGGTGACATCGCCGCCGCGGCCGGTCTCGAAGAGCTCGATGCCGAGGAGACGTCGCACGTCTTCATCCGCAAGGACGTGCTCTGCATGCGACGAGGTGCCGAGCGTAATGACGTGGGGATGCTCCAGAAGGAGGAGGCGGTCCGGGATTTCATCGGCACGGCGTCGCCGCACCAGATCCGCCTGGAGTTCCAGCGCCTCGCCGTAGGGGATGGTGCCGAGGCGCCGGACCTCGAGAAGCCGGGATGGGGGAGCGGGAAAGCCGGCCGTGCCGGCTTCCCCGCCCTCCACAGGTGTGCGGGCCGGGTCCGTGACTCCACCCATGCCCCGTACTCCTTTCCCGTTGCTAGGCCTCTTCCGGGAAGTCCTGCAGGATCTCCTTGACCCGCGCGAGGAAGCGCGCGGAATCGGCCCCGTCCACCAGACGGTGGTCGTAGCCGAGCGAGAAGATCGAGCGCAGCCGGATCGCGATCGTATCGGTGCCCTCGGCCTCGATGACGACCGGACGCTTGTCGATCGAGCCGGTGCCGAGGATCGCAGCGGTGCCCTCGGGGATCACGGGCGTCCCCGCCAACGTGCCGAGCACGCCTGGATTCGTGATCGAGAAGGTCGCGCCCTGGATCTCGTCCGGCTTGAGCTGACGGTTGCGTGCACGGGACGCCAGATCGTTGATCCTCTTGGCGATTCCGACCAGGTTCAGTTCGTCCGCGTTCTTGATCACGGGGACGATCAGCCCCGGATTCAGATCCACCGCGATGCCGATGTTGATGTCGCCGCGGTAGATGATGTTGTCGCCCGAGACCGTCCCGTTGACGTTCGGGAACTCCTGCAGCGCACGAGCGACCGCCCACGCCACGAAGGCGGTGTAGCTGACCTTCGCACCCTGCTGCTCCCAGCGCGCCTTGTTCTCCTTGCGGATGCGCGCCACGCGGTTGAAGTCGATCTCGATGAACGAGTGCACGTGCGGCGCGATCCGCTTGGCCCGCACCATGTGGTCCGCCGTCAGGCGGCGGATCCGGTTCATCGGCGTCACCTCATCGCCCGGACGCACAGGGAACTCGGGGTGGCGGACCTGGCCGTAGAAGGTGTCCCAGAACTGGTCAGCGTCCATCGGGCCCGCCGCCGCGGCGGGACGCGCGGGAGCCGCCGGGGCGGCCGGTGCCGCCGCCGGTGCCGCAGGCGCCTTGCCCTGCTGCTCGATGAAGGACATGATGTCCTGCTTCGTCACCCGGCCCGCGTGCCCGGTGCCCGGGACCTGGGAGAGGTCCACGCCGTGCTCGGCGGCGATGCGCCGCACCAGCGGCGTCGAACGCTGCCTCAGGCGCTCCTCGGCGGTCTGCGTACGGCCGTCGCCACTTGGCGCCTCCGCCGCAGCCGGTGCCGCCTCGGGGGCCGGAGCCTCCGGCGCCTTGGCTTCTGCCGGCGCGGGAGCCTCCTCCTTGGGCGCCGCAGCGGCAGCCGCGCCGGCCTCCGTCTCGATGTAGGCGACGATGCTGCCGACCTCGACCGTCTCGCCCTCCTCGACGGAGATCTCGACGAGCGTGCCCGCCGCCGGCGACGGGATCTCGGCGTCCACCTTGTCCGTCGAGATCTCGAGCAGCGGCTCGTCACGTGCGACGTGGTCGCCCACCTGCTTCAGCCATTTCGATACGGTCCCCTCGGCGATCGACTCGCCCATCTGGGGCATCGGCACTTCGATTCGAGCCATTTTTCGGTTGCTCCGACTTTGGATCGTTCAGTTACAACGCCGCCACGCGGCGCCTAGTATTTCGCCAGGTAGCGTCCAGCCGCGACGATGTCCGACACTTGCGGGAGGAAGTAGTCCTCGAGCGGCGGCGAATACGGAACGGGCGTATCCAATGCGCTGACCCGCAGAATCGGCGCATCGAGCCACTCGAACGCCCGCTCGTTGACCCGCATCGAGATCTCGCCTGCGATCCCGCCGGTGCGGGTGTCTTCGTGAACCACCAGGAGGCGGTTCGTCTTCTTCACGCTCTCGATGATGGCGTCGTCGTCGAGTGGGAGCAATGTGCGCAGATCGAGCACCTCGACGGAGAGGCCGTCCTCCTCTGCGAGCTGCTCGGCCGCCTTCAAGCTCTCGTGAACCATCATCCCATACGTCACGATCGTGAGGTCCGTGCCCTCGCGATGCAGTCGTGCCTCGCCCAGGGGGACCACGTAGTCCTCACGGGGCAGCACTTCGCGTAGCGCCGGCATGCGGTAGAGCTTCTTGTGCTCGAAGTAGAGCACCGGGTCGTCGTCCCGGATCGCCGCCTTGAGCAGCCCCTTGGCATCGTAGGGCGTGCACGGGTAGACGATCTTGAGCCCAGGCGTGTGGAAGAAGGCCATCTCGGGGTTCTGTGAATGGAACGGCCCACCGCGCACGCCGCCCCCGACCGGCCCGCGGACCACCATGGGCACCGGTCCACTCCCGCGCCAGCGAGAAGTCGCGATGTAGTTCGTCAGCGGTTCGTAGGCACACGAGACGAAGTCCATGAACTGCATCTCGACGACCGGGCGCAGCCCCATGTGCGCAGCGCCGGCAGCGGCCCCGGTGAAGCCGGCCTCGCTGATCGGCGTGTCGATGACGCGGTCTCCGCCGAAGTAGTCGAGGAAGCCGTCCGACATCTTGAATGCGCCGCCGTAGACGCCAATGTCCTCGCCGATCAGGAAGACGCTCGGGTCGCGCTCCATTTCCTCCCAGAGCGCCTCGCGGATCGCTTCCAGGAAGGTGACCGGCTTGCCTTCTTCGGTGTGCCGAACGTGTTCCGGCCGCTCGCGCTTCGCCTGTTTCGTTGCCGTCGTCATGACGCTCACGCCTGGTGGGGATCCGGTATGGCGAGCCGCGTCCACGGCCGCGCCGTGGACCGATCGCCGTATACACCATCGAGTGCCGTGTCCGGCTCCGGCAACGGTGAGGCCTCAGCCGCCTCGCGTGCCTGGTCGACCTCCGCCGCCACACGTGCGACGATCGCATCGAGCTCCTCGCGCGTGGCCCAGCCGTTCTCGAGGGCCCGGCGCTCGAATGCATCGATCGGGTCACGCGCCTCCCATTCCTCGATCTCACCGGGGGGCACGTACGCCTGTGCATCGTGCTCCGCGTGTCCCTTGCGGCGGTACGTCACGACCTCGAGGAGAGACGCGCCCTCACCCGCACGCGCACGCTCGACCGCGCGCTTCGTCATCTCGTAGACCGCGATCACATCGTTGCCGTCGCACTTCTCGCCGTGGACGCCGTATCCCACGGCTTTGTCGACGAACGACGGGGCCGCCGTCTGCTGCGAGACCGGCGTCGAATAGGCGTAACCGTTGTTCTCCACGATCAGCACCAGAGGGAGCCGCTTGACGGCGGCCAGGTTGAAGCCCTCGTGGAACGCGCCCGTCGACGTCATCCCGTCGCCCGCGTAGACCAGGGCCACACGGTCCTCGCCCTTCAGCTTGAAGGAAAGCGCCACGCCGGCCATGACCTCGACCATGACGCCGAGGTGCGAGATCAGACCGATGTAGCCCTTATGGTGGTCCGTGAAATGGACGTTCTGCTCGCGCCCGCCGGTCGGAGAATCGGCCTTCGCCATGTACTGCCGCATCACTTCGACGGGCTGCGCACCCATGAGCAGCAGTGCGCCCAGGTCGCGGATCGCCGGCGAAATGATGTCTCCGGTCCCGTCCGTCCGGCGGCGCAGCGCGTAGGCACTCCCGACCGCCGTGGCCTCCTGGCCGAGCGATCGGAAGAGTCCGCCGATGACCTTGTTCTGCCGGTACAGATTCGTGAGGACCTGCTCAACCTGACGGGTGAGCTGTAGGTAGGAGTAAATCTCGTGCAGTTGCTCGCGCGACAGCCCGGCCACCACCTCGCCACTCGCCATCGCCTTAGTCATATCGGCCATGTGATTGACGCCGATCCCCTTTCGAAATTGGCTAGATTTCTCGCCGATGGACGGGACATTATGGCCCACCCCCCATCAAGCGTCAAGCCGTGATTCCCAATGCAGGCAGGCGCAGCTCTTGCACTGCCAGACGGACCCGGGCACCCCGGACCAGTGGCCGAATACAACAAGGGCGTCGCACCTCGGTTTGGAGTGCGACGCCCCTCCTCCCTCCTGGAGGTCTCGACGTGTCCAATGAAAGACCGCTTTTTCCCGAGCGCCGACGTCCGCGGCGCCGCAAGCGAACCGGCTCCGGGCGCCGTGGGCACCTCGAGGAGCAGCGCAACCGCAGTGGCGGGCGCACGGGGGGAGTGGAGCCGGCCCGCCGGACCGACAGCCCCGTGCTGGGGCCGTATGAAACGGTCTACGAGATTTCCGAGGGCTACGCCATCGAGCGGATGATCATCCTGCCCTGACGACCGGCCACTCCCCTGGCACGTAGACTACGGGCTACGGCTGAGTTTCGGGCTCCGCGGGTGCCGGCGTTTCGGCTGCACCCTCGCCCGTACCGGTCGCCCCCGGCTGCCCCTCGCCCGGCGCGGTCTCGACACCCGGAACGACGGGCTGGGGCGCCACGGGCGCCGCTTGTTGGAACTCCTGCCGCAGAATCGACTCCGGCGCGAGCTGACGCGACGAAAGGATCGAGAGCACCAGAGCCAGGAAGAGGAAGACGCCGCCACTGATCCACGTGGCGCGGGTCAGGAGTGTTGCCGCCTGACGGCCACCCAGGAACGTCTCCGTCCCGGCACCACCGCCGCCCATCGCGGCCAGCCCCCCGCCCTTGCCGGACTGGAGCAGTACGATGACCATGAGCAGCAGGCCGTCGATGATGAGGAGCGTCAGCAGAAATCCGAACATATAAGATCCTCTCGCCGTTTATGCACGGTGTAGCCTTGTAATATCCCTGCCGTGCGCAGGCGTGTCAAGCGCATGCCCCCGGCAGCGTGGCGTTGGCTCCTGTGGGAATTCGCACGAACCGGGTGCACATTGCCGGACCTGACGGGCGTGGCGTCGTTCATTCCGACTCGCGTCGCGCGAAATTCCAGGAACGATTACTCCAGATCCGGGGTGTTGTGCCGCTCCGGTCCATGCCCACTCGCCCGAAACGAGGCCATTGGGTCCGTGTTCGGCACACTGGTGCGGCACTCCGGTTCGTGCATCCGCCGAAAGCCGAGCGTTTGCCCGTTCATGCAATTTCCACGACGTCGATCTCGGCTCCGATTCACACCCGTGTTCCTTGGGTGGCAGCGGTTTCGGCGAAGCCCGCGGGGTCGAGGCTCGCGCCACCGACGAGCACGCCATCCACATCCGTGGCGGAGAGGAGTTCTCCGGCGTTGTTGGGCTTGACGGATCCTCCGTAGAGGATCGGCACGACACGCGCAGCGGCCTCTCCAATGCGTTCGGTGAGTCGGCGCCGGAGCACGCCGTGTGCGGCCGCGGCATCCTCAGGCGTGGCGTTGACACCGGTGCCGATGGCCCAGACCGGCTCGTAGGCCAGGATGATGCGACCGATCTCGTCGGAATCGAGTCCCTCGAGAGCTGCATCGAGTTGGCGCAGGACGACCTCCTCGACCCTGCCCGCCTCGCGCTCGTCGAAGGTCTCACCCAGGCAAACGACGGGAGTGAGCCCGCCTTCGAGCGCCGCGGCCGTCTTGCGGCGCACGTCCTCGTCCGTCTCACCGAAGACATGGCGGCGCTCGGAGTGCCCCACTAGGGTGTAGGCGGCACCGGCATCTCGGGCCATGCCGACGCTGAGTTCGCCCGTGAAGGCGCCGTGTGGCTCCCAGTGGAGGTTCTGCACGCCGAGGCCGAGGTCGGCCCGGTCACGCACGGCATCGACCGCTGCGGCAAGCGACAGCGCGGGAGGGAAGAAGATCACCGTGCGGTCGTCGTGTGCCGCGTAGCGCTCGTTGAAGTCGCGGAAGAACTCGCGGGTCTCGCTCGGTCCCTTGTGCATCTTCCAGTTCCCGGCGATGACCGGGGTGCGGATGCCTTGCTTCATCATCTGTCTCCTCCCTTCTTTTCGAGTGCCGCGAGTCCGGGCAGCGTCTTCCCCTCAAGGAATTCGAGCGAGGCACCGCCGCCGGTCGAGACGTGGGTCATGCGATCGGCCACACCTGCCGCCTCGATGGCCGCCACCGTGTCGCCGCCCCCGATGATGGTCGTTGCGCCGCGATCGGTCGCCTCGGCGACGGCGTGTGCGACGCCCTCCGTGCCGTGGCTGAACTCGGCGATTTCGAACATTCCCATTGGCCCGTTCCAGAGAACGGTGCGTGCGTCGTGGAGGTACTCGCCGAAGGTGCCCACGCTCTTTGGCCCGATATCGAGGATCTTGCCCTCGGGTGGGACGTTGTCCCGGTCGAGGAGCCAGGTGCGTGCACCCGGCTCCACCTGCCCGGCCACCACGCAGTCGACCGGCAGAACCAGCTTGTCACCGGCGCGTTCGAGGAGGTCGCGTGCCATGTCGATTCGATCCTCTTCCACCAGCGATCCGCCGTATGGGCTTAGCCGCGAGCCGGACATTGAAGAAGTGTTGCGCCATTGGCTTGCCGGGGACGATTACAAGCACCGTGGCGGCGGATTCATGGGCAAGA
>CALKIP010000254.1 GCA_937995995.1 uncultured bacterium | reverse complement strand
GCGAGATCAGGCGCAGGCCCGGCGCCTTCCTCCTGGTCGAGGAGGCGCACGACCTCGGCGCGATCGGCAAGACCGGCCGCGGCGTGTGTGAGGAGCAGGGGATCGACCCGGCCGACATCGACATCCAGACCGGCTCGCTCTCGAAGGGGATCCCCTCCTCGGGCGGCTTCGTGGCCGGCTCCCAGGCGCTCAAGATCTACATCCAGCACGGCTCGGCGCCCTACATCTTCTCGGCCGCGGTCACGCCGGGGAACGCTGCGGCGGTCCTGGAATCGCTCCGGATCCTGCAGGAGGAGCCGGAGCACATGGAGCGGCTGCGCAGGAACACGTGCATCCTCAAGAAGGGACTGGACGAGCTCGGCTTCGATACGGGCGCGTCGACGACGCCCGTCGTCCCGCTCCTCCTCGGCGACGAGTGGCGGGCCTACCGCTGGGCGCAGAAGCTGCTCCTCGAGCACGACATCTTCACCTCCGCGGTCACCTTCCCTGCCGTCTCCCCCGGCCAGGCACGGCTGCGGCTGTGCGCCACGGCCAAGCACCGGCCGGAGCACTTCGAGCGCCTCTTCGAGGGGCTCAGGGCGTGCAAGGAGGCGGAGGACTTGTAGCGCCGCCTGCGGCGCGGGAGGGCCGGCCGTCGGTCGGCGGGAGAGCCGCTCCTGGCGGCAGGAGGGCCGGCTGCGCCGGCGGGAGGGCTGCTTCGCAGCGGGAAGGCCGCCTTCGGCGGCGGGAGTCGCCGGCATGATCAATGCCCCCGGAGGGTTGTCCTCCGGGGGCATTGATCGTTCTGCCGGCGATCTGTTCTAGTCTACGTCCCACCACATCCGGGTGGAGTAGTCCATCCCGCCGCCCTGTGCATCGATGGCGGCCAGGAGTGCCTCCCGGTTCAGCGTCTGCTCACCGCCCGGGTAGGGGATCCGGACCGGGATCTGGCCGCCGTTCACGTTGAGGGCGAACGGCCCAGGCGTGAGCACGGGGTAGCCGGTCCGCCGCACCTCGGCGAAGCCCTCCGCGCCGTTGCCGTACAGTGCGATCCACTTCTGCGTCGCGATCTGCTCGGCCGCGGAGCCGGCGTCGTACGCCACGCCGGGCTGGGCGAGGTAGGCGTCCGCCGTCGCTCCGGTGATACCGTACTGCTCGAGCGAGGCGCGGATCCCCGCTTCGTAGAGCGAGCCCGGATCGCCGCCCCAGCCCCTGAGCGCCGCCTCCGCCTGGAGGAAGAGCACCTCGGCGTAGGAGAGGATCACGGCCGGCGCGCCCGGCGTCCCACGCCAGTAGTCGCCTATGCGGGAGATCGTGGCGAGTGCGATCTCGTGGCCGTCGTTCATGCCGTTCGGCATGCCGACGTACTCGCCCGCCTCGTTCTGCTCCGCGTAGATCGGCAGCCGTGGGTCCGACCACGCGAGGAGCATGTCGACCATCGTCTTGCTGATCGAGTGGTCGTCACGCCCACCACGCACGCGGTTCTCGAAGAGTGGGTGCTCGTTCGGCGGGCTGCCCGCGTAGATCAGCTGCGCCATCTCGTCGTTGCTCTCGAAGACGCCCCCGGCGAGTGCGGCGGTGAAGTGCTGCTGTGCCGCAGCGGGATCGACGTCGGCGATGCGCATCGCGAACCGCAGTCGCAAGGAGTTGGCGAACTTGCGCCACAGTTCCATGTCGCCATCGAAGAGCAGGTCCTCGGAGCCGAAGCCCGTGGCCGCGGGGTCGATCAACCCACTCGCACGCTCGAGGTCGGTGAGCATTCCGGCGTAAATGTCCGCCTGCCGGTCATAGCGCGGGGTCGAGGTGCCGTTCTCCCCGCCCAGCAGGAGCGCCTCGGAGTACGGCACGTCGCCCCACAGGTCGGTCACCACGCCGAAGATCCACGACTTCAGGATCAGGCCGGCCGCCTCGTGGTTCGCCGTTCCTGTCTCGCGCCCCTTCTCGATGATCGTCTGCGCATCCTTGAGCGGCCCCGCGTAGAGGTTGCTCCAAGTCGTCTCAATCGCCTGCAGCCGCAACTCGTAGCGGTCCTCGTTCGGGTACTGGATCTTGGCGTAGTGCTGGGCGAAGAGGGCCACTCCCTCCAGGTTGAGCAGCCCCGAGCCGAAGATCTGGTCGGTCGCGTTCTGGATCGCCTCGGGCAGGATGAACTCCGCGCCCACATCCGTGGGCAGGTTGGGGTTCTCGTTCAAACCCGCGAGGCCGTCGTCACACGCCGTCGTGGCCCAGGCGAGGGCGACTGCGGCGAAGGCGCTGAATATCGTTTTGGTTCTCATGGTCATGAGTCTCCAGGGCTCGCGTCAGGGACGAATCGTCACGGAGAAGCCGAGCTGCCGCGCGGTCGGGTACTGGCCGAACTCCAGCCCCTGGCGGTTGCCGGTGTCGAACGCCGTCTCGGGGTCGACGTGCGGGTTCTCGTCGGGCGTGTGCAGCCACAGGTTGCGGCCGATCAGCGCGAGGCGCGCATTCGAGAAGCCGAGTCGCCCGGTGATGCTCTGGGGGACGTTCCATCCGAGCGTCACCTCGCGCAGCTTGATGAAGCTGGCGTCGACGATGCCGCGCTCGTGGTTGCCGAAAACGGCGTGGAAGTAGTCCTGCGGGCAGACCTTGATGTCGTTCTCCGCATACTGCGACGAGCCATCGGCGTTCGTGCCTACGACCTTCACGCCGGGGACGACGATTCCGGGGTCGCAGAAGTCGTTCTCACGGCCCTCGAGCGTCTCCTCGGCCACGCCCGCGTAGCGGTTGAACCATATCGTGGTCGAGAAGAGTTGGCCGCCCTGCTTGGTATCGAGCAGGAAGCTGAGATCGAAGTCACCGTAAGTGAAGCGGTTGCGGATCCCCGCGAGCCAGTCCGGATTGTAGTTGCCGAGTTCGCGCATCACCGGGTCGATGAGCGGGACTCCATTCTCGTCCACGACGATCTTCCCCTCGTGCCGCAGGAACCCGTTGCCCCAGAGCACGCCGTAGGGCCGGCCCCTGCGCGCCTGCACCTCGAGGCTCCAGTACGCGCCACCGAGGCGGTAGGCGTCGATGCCGTCCTCGCCGCCGTAGAGGTCGACGACTTCGTTCTTCGGCAGGGCGAAGTTGACCGTGGTCTCCCACGTGAAGCCGTTGTCGAGGCGGACGGGCACGGCGCGGAGCAGCATCTCGTAGCCCCAGTTGCGGATCTCGCCGGCGTTCACCGTCTGGCTGGTGTAGCCGCTGGTCGGCGAGATGTCGACGCCCAGGATCTGATTGCGCGTGCGCTCGTCGTAGTACGTCACCACGAAGCCGAGCCGCTCGTTGAAGAAGCCGAGGTCGGCACCGACCTCCCACGCCGTCTTCTCCTCCGGCTTCAGATCCGCGTTCGGCAGTGCGCCGGGCACCGTGAAGCGCGGCAGGCCGTCCCAGGCCGCCGTCGACTGGAAGGTGGCCGCGAGCTGGTAGGGATCGGTGTCGTTTCCGACACGTGTCCACCCCGCGCGCACCTTGCCGGACGAAAGGAAGCTGCTCTGCATGCCGAATGCGTCGGTGAAGACGAAGGCGCCGGAGACCGAGGGGTAGAAGAAGGAGTTGTGCTCCTCGGGCAGCGTCGACGACCAGTCGTTGCGACCGGTCAAATCCACGTTCAGGTAGCCCCTGAAGTTCAGGTTCAGCGTGCCGAGAACGCTGTTGACGCGCTTGCGCTCCACCAGATCGCGCACGGCCGGCGTCGAGCCCGCGTTCTGGAGACTGTAGATGTTCGGCACCACGAGCGTCGCGACGTTGACGCCGTGGAGTCTGTAATTTTGGTCCCTCCGCTCCGCGCCGGCCGTGGCCGTTACGGTCAGATCCGAGGTGAGCGGGCGCGTCGCGGTGAGCAGGAAGTGCGTGTTCGTCTCGCTCCGCTCGATGACCTCCTCGGAAAATCCGCCGTCGGGGAAGTTGATGCCGTCCTTCGCACGGACGCGCTTCCGGTTGTGCTCGTACCAGTCGCGCCCGGTGCGGAACATGGCACTCAGCCAGTCGGTGAGCTGGTAGCGCGCGCTCACGCGGCCGATGAGCCGGTCGCGGTCGTCGCGGTTCCAGTTCTCGTAGGCGATCCAGTACGGGTTGTCGTGGTAGTTGCTGTTCCAGGTCCTCTGCGTCCCGTCCTCCGCCTTGTAGTCCTTGATCCGCGAGAGATCGACCTGGCGGCCGAACCAGGTGAACTGCTGGATGTAGTTGGTGGCCGAGTAGCCGGTCCCGGGCAGGTTCTCGCCCTGGCGGCTGATGTAGGTGCCGCCCGCCTCGACGTCGAGCCGATCGGTGACCTGCACGCCGCCGGCGAGGGCGAAGGAGGTGCGGTCGAGGAGCGCGGCGGGGCCCATGCCGTCGGCGTCCGTCCGGGTGATGCCGAGACGGAAGTGACTGCGCTCACCGCTCCGCTCCACGGCCACGTTGTTGACGTACGTCTTGCCGAGGTCGAAGAAGTCGCGGACGTTGTTCGGCGAGGCGACCCAGGGCTGCTGCTCGCCGTGGAACTGGTCGATCGGCCGGCCGTCCAGCTTCGGTCCCCAGCTCTCGTCGGCGTGGTCGTTGTCGCCGCCGCCCCTCCCGTCCACGTAGCGGAACTTGCCATTGAAGCCCTGGCCGTACTCGTTCTGATACTGCGGCAGCCGCAGCGGCTGGTCGAAGAGGACCTGACTCGTCGCGATGATGCCGAGCCCGCTGCCGGCGCGTTGCCCGGTGCGCGTCGTGATGACGACCGCGCCGTTCGCCGCGCGCGAGCCGTAGATCGCCGCCGCGTTCGGTCCCTTGAGCACCGTGACCGACTCGATGTTCGCCGGGTCGATGTCCGCCGCGGCGTTGCCGTAGTCGATCCCGCCGCCCGAGCCGCCGCCGAAGCCGCTGTTGTCGTCCGCGCTGTTGTCGATCGGGATGCCGTCGACCACGAAGAGCGGCTGGTTGTTGCCGCTGATCGAGCTGTTGCCGCGGATCACGATGCGCGCGGAGCCGCCGAGCGGCCCGGCGTTCGTGACCTGCACGCCGGCGGCCTTGCCGGAGAGGGTGCTCACCACGTTCAGATCCGGGACCGCCGAGAGTTCCTCGCCGCTCACCGTCTGGATCGCATAGCCCACCTCCCGCCGCTCACGGGTCATCCCCATCGCCGTGACGACGAGGCCCTCGAGTCCGATCGCCTCGACCTCCTGGCTCACGTTGTGGACCTCACCGGTGATCTCCACCTCGACCGTGCGATAGCCGATGTAGGAGAAGACCAGTGCGCTCGCGGATGGCGGCACGTTGAGGATGTAGTTGCCCGCGCCGTCGGTGATGGTGCCGATGGTGGTGCCCTTCACCACGATCTGCACCCCGGGGAGCGGGGTTCCGGTCTCGGCCTGGGTGACCGTGCCCCTCAGGGTCGTCGGCCCCTGGGCCGACACCGCGGACGGCATCAGCAGGAGGGCCGCGAGCGCGGCTCCGGCAAGCCGTACAGGGAATCGTCTCATGATGCCTCCCGTAAAGGATGGGAATGGTCCGGGTGGATTTCACCCGGTTGAGCCGGAGCACCGTGCAACGCACACGGGCTCCGATCATCATGGCGACGTCGCTGTTCTGCGGATTCGAGCCGACGGGAGGCACGAGAACCAGGGAGCACCTCTCGTCCGGACCGGCGAGGATGCGATCCTCGCCGGGATGGTGGGCCGTTCCCCCTGGCGATGAGAGACTGCGAGATGATGAAGACTGCCTGATCGCCACGCCCGCACGTGGAGCGAGCGGAGTTCGGGCCGGGTGCCCTTCGGCAGGCGTCAACGACCGTGCGTCGTGCACGGCAGGTGAGTGGGGCCGGCTGCACTGGCAGGCCGGCCGGGTCCACGTCGCGCAGCGCCGGCACGCCCAGCGCCGCCGCG
>CALKIP010000253.1 GCA_937995995.1 uncultured bacterium | reverse complement strand
GCTGACGGTCCGTGACCGGTCCGAAGATCCCTTCCTCGAGCAACTGGGCGTAGCCCGTGATCACGCTGACCGGCGTACGCAGGTCGTGCGTCGCCATGCTGATGAACTCCGCACGGCCCCGGTTCAGCTCGGCCAGCCGCTCGGTCATGGTGCGGAAGGATCGGGCCAGGTCGCCGAGCTCGTCGTTCTGGTCGTAGGGCAGGGAGGGATCCGTCTCGAAGCGGCCGCCGGCCACGGCGGATGTGGCCTGGCGCAGGCGGCGCAGCGGGCCGGTGAGGGTGTAGGCGGTCCACACCGCGAGGATGATCGCCAGGACGAGTGCCACGGCCGTCACGAGAATGCCCGTGCTCGCCGCCGTCGCACTGATCTGACGGGCTTCGGAAAGGTCGTCGAGGCTTCGACGATCGACTTCGATGGCCACGTCTTCGAGTGCGGCTTCGCTCTCCTCCAGGTGGAGCTTCACCTCCTCGAAGTACTCGGTGGCGGACGTCAGTCGGTCGGCCTCGACCAACAACTCGATGCGCGCGGCGTCGGTGTGAAGGGCGGCCAGGCGTCGGTGTGCATCGGACGAGACCCGTGCATACCCCGCATCGCGCAGGCGGTCGAGTTCCGCGCTCGCGTTGGCCAGCGCATCGAGCATCCGATCACGCAGCTCCGGATCCGGGAGGGCGATGTAGCTGCGTGCGTAGCGATCGAAGATGGCGAGCTCCGCCTGGATGCGGCCCACGGCCAGGAAGGCGGCCGCGTGTCGGTCGCGCTGCTCGAAGGCGATGTCCCGAAGCGCCGCCAACCGGTTGAGGCCGTAGCCGGCGGGGACCAGCAGGACTAAGGTGATGCCGAGGAAAATCGTGAGGAGCCGGGTCCTCAGGTTCATGAACGGCCTTCCCTCCGTGTCGGGCGGGACCGATGACTGGGGCGAGGCACTGTCGAATCAGTGCCTCAGAGTCCTGCGAATTCGCTCGAGCTCGCGCTCTCGTTCTGCGAGTCGCAGCTCGAGTGCGGCCGCGTGTCGGGCAAGCGAGTCGCGCGCGGCTTCCAGGGCGTCCCGCTCGGCGGCCAGGGAGTCCCGTTGCGCTTGCAGCATGCGCATCCTCACGACCAACGGCTGGTCGGGGAGACGCGGGAGAGAATCGGACGCCCGGGCGCCGAGGTCCAGAGACAGGAGATAGACGGTCTCGGCCAGGGGCAAGGTCCAGGCCACTGTGTCCCGGGTACTCAGGAATCGCGCGGCGAACGTGCCGGCCACATCGCTGCTCCGGTCCGGATTGCGGGGATCGAGCTCCGCTGCCGCCAGGGCGAGGAGTGCGCGCCGGCCGAGCGCTTCATCCGAGTGGCCGTTCGCGACACGCAGCAGTCCGTGGCGGGCGGCTCGGTAGTCGCCGGTGCGAAGGGCGACGAGTGCGCGACGGAATTCGATCTCCGAATCCGGAGGCTCCGTCCGCGGGGCCACCGTGGCACAGGCCGGCACGATCACGGCGAGAACGGCGGTCGCAACGACGAGGTGCAGGTATCGCATGGTCCCCGATGGTGCTGAGGCGCGCCCCGATCGGGCCACGCCCGGCCGCGCCATGGCCGCCAGGGATCCGCCGTCCAGGTGGTCGACGGACCCCGTCGCGGCCCCTCAGAAAATGCTCTTCACACCGTTCCAGAGTCGATCGAAGAGTCGCTCGATGCCGCTTTCCGGGTGGAGCGGGCAGTGCCGCACCGGTTCCGTCCCGGGGATGAAGTACTCTCGCCGCGTCTCGTGCGCCGGACAGTTGCTCGTGGCGAGATACCCGGAGCCGATATCGATCTCCGCTCTCACCAACGTAGGCGGTGCAGACCAGTCGGCGGGCGCCGGACGCGACCGGTACGCCTGTTTCATGAAGTCGGCCCAGACGGGGGCCGCGAGCGAGCCGCCACTGGCACCGGCGACGATGGGAGCCGGGCGGTCGAGCCCGAGCCAGACACCGGCGACGAGGTCGGGGGTCAGGCCGATGAACCAGGCATCCTTGCTCTCGTTCGTCGTCCCCGTCTTCCCCGCGGCCGGGAGAAAGAAGCCGTTTCGGCGCACGGCGGCGCCGGTACCGTAATCGACCACATCCCGCAGCATGTCGAGGGTCAGGAAGGCGACGTCTTCATCGAGGACGCGCTCGCGTCGTTCGGGCGCGGTCCATAGGACGTTTCCGTCGGTGTCCTCGACGCGGGTGATGAGGCGTGGCGTGACGGCGTAGCCGCCGTTGCCGAACGCGGCGTAGGCGGCGACGAGCTCTGCGGGCACGATCTCGGCGGAGCCGAGGAAGATCGACGGCACCTCGGGGATCGGTGTCGTGATCCCGAGGCGCGAGGCGAGTCGTGCGACGGTCGGCTCGCCGACCCACTGCCCGACACGCACGGCCGCGTTGTTCGACGACTGCGTGAGCGCATCGCGCACCGGGAGGGCACTGATGGAGTCGGCCACGTGATCGCCGGGCCGCCACGCCGGCGAGCCGGCCTGGTGGACGACGGTGACGGGCGAGACGTCGATCCGGGTGGACACGGGCATTCCGGCCTCTAGCGCCGCCGCGTAGACGAGGGGCTTGAATGCGGAGCCCGGCTGACGGCGCGCCTGGAGCGCGCGGTCGAACTGCGAGAGTGCGAAGTCCCGTCCTCCGACGAGGGCTCGGACCTCCCCCGTGTTCGGGTCGAGAGCGACGATCATCCCCTGGAGGTAGGCCGCAGCGGAGTCCGCCAGGGCAGAACCATCGGGGAGGTCATGCCGGTAGCGGCCGTACGCTCCGGACTCGATGCGCTCGATCTGTCGCGCCAGCGCGTCGTGGGCCGCCTGCTGCAGCTCGAGGTCGATGCCGGTGTAGACGCGCAGGCCGCTCACGTCGGCATCCGGACCGAAGCGCTCGCGCAGTTCCTGGCGAACCGATGCGACGACGTACGGCGCGGCGCCGGATGCCTCGAGGGGTGGGACCAGGCGGATCGGCTCCGCCTTGGCGTGCTCGGCCTCGGCTTCGGAGATCACGCCCTCGCGGGCCATGACATCGAGGACGACGTTGCGCCTCTGGACCGCCTTGAGGGGGTGCTTGCGCGGGTTGTAGCCCTCGGGGCTCTTGACCAGGCCCACGAGAAGCGCGGCCTCGGCGGGAGTCACCTCGGCGACGGGCTTGCCGAAGTAGCCCTGTGCCGCGGCCTCGACGCCGTAGAGTCCGCTGCCGAGATAGACCTGGTTGACGTAGAGCGCGAGGACATCGTCCTTCGAGAAATCGTCATCGATCTGTGTGGCCAGCCGGACCTCGCAGAGCTTGCGGCTCAGCTTCTTGGCGCGCGGGAGCTGCTCGGGAAAGATGTTGCGCGCGAGCTGCATCGGGATGGTGCTGAAGCCCTCGCGCAGCGAGAGCGTCGTGATGTCACGCCAGACGGCGCGGGCGACGCCGCGCAGGTCGACGCCATCATGCTCGCGGAAACGGCGGTCCTCGACGGCGACGTAGCCGTCGAGGACGATGTCCGGGATCTCGTCCGGTTCGAGGACGACGCGGCGCTGGGGCGAGAGATCGGCGATGAGCGAGCCGTCGGCCGCGAAGACGCGGCTGGCCTCCGGCGGACGGTAGTCGCGTAGTGCCTCTACGGGCGGACACTCCGGTCCGACCGGTCCGAACACGACCATGGCGGCCAGAAGCGGGGCCGCGACGAGAGCTCCTGCGATGTAGCGTATTCTCATGCCCTCTTGCTACCCCCGGACCACAACATCCTTCCGCCATCCACAACGACGACGTCGCCCGTCACGAAGTCACTCTCGACGAGGTAGAGGAGTGCGCGGGCGACGTCGTCGGGCGAGCCGAGCTTCTTGAGTGGGGCCTTCTCGATGCTCTCGAGCACCTGGTCCTCCGTATAGCCCTCCGGCGGGAGGACCGTTCCCGGCGCGATACAGTTGACGCGGATGTCGGGCGCGAGGGCGAGGGCGAGGACCCGGGTCAGGTGCACGAGCCCGGCCTTGGAGACGCTGTGGTGTGCGTAGGACGGCCACGGCTGGAAGGCGGAGAGGTCGGCGATGTTGACGATCACGCCGCCACCGTCGCGCCTGAGCAGCGGTGTGGCGGACTGGGAGAGGAGGAACGGACCCTTGAGGTTGACGGCCAGGACGCGGTCCCACTGCGCCTCATCGATCGCGAGCAGCGGCGCGGTCTCGAAGGTGGAGGCGCTGTTGACCAGTACGTCGAGTCGGCCGAAGGTATCCGCGGTGCGGCAGATGAGCGCATCGGCCTCGGCCTTGAGCGCGACATCGCCGTGCACGGCGATCGCGCGGCGGCCGAGTGCGGCGATTTCGGCGACGGTCCGCTCGGCCGCCTCGGCGGAGCGGAAGTAGTTGACGACCACGTCGGCACCGGCCCGTGCCAGTGCGAGGCAGAGCCCACGTCCGACGCGGTGGGCGCCGCCGGTGACCAGGGCGACTTTTCCGTTCAGGTCCATGGTTCACAAGAGTAGTGGCGAGAGTGGCGGCAAGCAATTAAACTGACCGCCGCTCGAAGGACCGGGGAGTAGAGGGAGGAATCGTGCCAGAACCAAAGGGCAGGAGCGCCGTCGTCACCGGCGGCACCAAGGGGATCGGCCGCGCGATCGCGGAGGCGCTGGTCGGACGGGGCATCGATGTCGTCATCTCGGCCCGCACCGCCGCCGATGTGGAGCGCGTGGCCGCGGAGCTGAACGAGGGACGCTTCGTGAGCGGCGCGGCGCCGGCAGACGGGCGCGGACGCGCGCGCGGCTTCGTCTGCGACGTACGTGATCCGGGCGACTGCCGGCGCCTGATCGAGGAGGCCGTCGCCGCGCACGGCGGGCTCGACATCCTGGTCAACAACGCCGGGATCGGGATCTTCGCACCGGTCGAGGAGTTGAGTATCGAAGATTGGCAGCGCGTCATCGATACGAATCTGAGCGGCCTCTTCTACTGCACGCACTTCGCGCTCCCCCACCTGAAGCGCCGGGGCGAGAGCTGGATCATCAACATCGGCAGTCTGGCCGGGAAGAACGCGTTTCCGCGGGGGGCGGCGTACAATGCGAGCAAATTCGGCGTGGTCGGCTTCACCGAGGCGCTGATGCAGGAGGTCCGGCACGACGGGATACGGGTCAGCAGCATCATGCCCGGGAGCGTCGCCACCGAATTCAGCCACCCGACGCCGGGTACGGCCGACGGCTGGAAGGTGCAGCCCGAGGACATCGCCGCCCTCGTGCTGGAGCTGCTCGATACGCCCGCGCGAACGTTGCCGAGCAGGATCGAGGTGAGGCCGTCGAGGCCGCCGAGGAAGTAGGAGGGCCGGCGCAAGCCGGCACTCCCGCGCCGCACTGCGGCGCTCAACCGTAAACCAAGGAGGACATTCATGGCGAATGATGCGTTTCGTATAGAAAAGGACTCGCTGGGCGAGATGAAGGTGCCCACGGACGCGCTGTGGGGCGCGCAGACCCAGCGGGCGGTGGAGAACTTCCCGATCAGCAATCTCCGGTTCTCGCGCGAGTTCATCGCGGCGATGGGGATGATCAAGAAGGCGGCGGCCGAGACGAACATGGAGCTCGGGCTGCTGGACGAGGAGGTCGGCCGGGCGGTCGTGGCTGCTGCGGACGAGGTGATCGGCGGCGAGCTGGACCGGCACTTCGTGCTGGACATCTTCCAGACGGGGAGCGGCACCTCGACGAACATGAACACGAACGAGGTGATCGCGAACCGTGCGTCACAGCTCCTGGGCGCCGACATCGGCAGCCGGCGGGTGCACCCGAACGACCACGTGAACCTCGGGCAGTCGTCGAACGACACGATCCCGACGGCGATGCAGGTGGCTGCGCGGCGGGCGATCCAGTACGACCTGATCCCGGCGCTCGCCGCGCTGAGGAGCGCGTTGAGCGAGAAGGCGGAGGCCTTCGATGGGCTGGTCAAGTCCGGGCGCACGCACCCCATGGACGCACCGCCGATCCGCCTCGGCCAGGAGTTCAGCGGGTACGCCGCGCAGATCGCGCTCGGGATGCGGCGCGTGAAGGAGGCGAGCGAGGACATGGCCGAGCTGCCGCTCGGCGGAACTGCGGTCGGGACCGGGATCAACACGCACCCCGAGTTCGC
>CALKIP010000252.1 GCA_937995995.1 uncultured bacterium | reverse complement strand
CGTGCGGCTCGCCCACGCAAAGCGCGCCCGGCTGTGCGAGAGCGTGCCGACGAGCACGGGCAGGAGCACGCGCTCACCAGCGATCGTCGTCCGGACCTCGAACCAGTCGTGCTGCGCCTGCACGCCCGGGGGCGTCTCGACCCGACGCAGGGCCCGCAGCTTCGGTACGCCGTAGGTGCGCCGAAGATGCCGGACCACGGCCTGGTAGCTGCCGCTGTAGCCGTAGTCCCGTGCGAGGAGGTCATAGACTCGGCGGGCCTGCATCGGCCGGCCCTCGCCGGTCAGACGCGCGTCCTCGGCGGCCTCGAGGATCGCCCGGATCGCGTCCTCGTAGCCGTCCGTGGCCGTCGGCTGAAGCGCGCGGCCGTCGGGCCCTGGCCCTTCCGCGCGCTTCTTCAGGCGGTAGCGGAGCGCGCCCTCGCTCACGCCCATCTGCCGGGCGACCTGCCGGACCGAGGTGCCTTTGTGCACCATGTCCGCTGCGACCATGATCTGCTCCTTTCCCAGTTTGGCCACCTGTGCCCTCCGTGCGTGAAGTCGTCACGGAGGGTGCCGAATTCCCCGAATTCGGCAAGAGGCGGGTGCGTAAAACTGGGTGTCTCCAGAGGAGCAAGATGGCGTGATTCTCTACATGCGCCACGTGGACCTGCAGGCACTCCCGGCTGAACTCATCAACTACCGTCAGGCACCGGAAGGTGCGCCCGGTCGAGAGCGTATCGCTCACGAAGTCCAGGCTCCAGCGTTCGTTCACCCGGCCCAGCGGCTCGCGTACGGGCCGGGGCACCTGGCTCCTCCTCCGCTTGCCCCTCCTGCGCACGGCGAGCCCCTCCTCGCGGTAGAGGCGCTGGACACGCTTCCGGTTCACCGGCCACCCCTCGCGTCGAAGCAGCACATGGATTCTCCGGTATCCCCAGCGCGGCCGCTGCGCTGCGAGCTCACGGATCCGCGTCCGCAGCTGCAGCTCGTCTTGGGGCGCGCGAAGGCTCCGGTAGCGCATGCTGGAGCGAGGGAAGCCGGTGAAGCGAATGGCCCGTCGCTCGGAAATCCCGTATGCGGCTTGGACCTTCCGGACGACACGCCGCCGCTCGCGCGCCGTCACGACTTGTTTCCCAGGAGATCCTTGAGCACCTGGAGGTTCAACGCCTGGTCGGCCACGATGCGCTTCAGCCGAGCGTTCTCATCCTCCAGCTGCTTGAGACGGCGCGCCTCGGAGACGTTCATGCCGCCGTACTTCTTACGCCAGCGGTAGAACGTGTTCTCGCTGATGCCATGCCGCCGGCACAACTCGCTCGTCTGTGCGCCGGCATCGGACTCCGCCAGAATGGCGATGATCTGCTCTTCCGTGAACCTGCTCTTCCTCATGACTCCTCCCGCTCGAAGGAGTCCCATTATAACTGGATCAGGTTCCGGGGGTCAGCTCACCGCAGCGTGTACTGGACCGGGATTTGGCTGCATCCCAACAACTCGGGATCATTGGTACACCCGCCGTGCTTGTGGACAGCCTCCTTTTTACTGGAAGTCCGGGTCACCACTATCTCCTTAGGTACATTCGACTGGCTCGTCGGTCGAACAGGAAACGTTAGTGCTACTGGATCCATCTCGTTGCGTCAACCCTCAAAGGATTCTCCAACGTGAAAGCTGTAAGGTTGGTCAGCAGCCTTCCCCTGATTGCGCTCCTCGTGTCGTGTGCCGGCGATGCGTCCCGTTCGAGCGACGCCTCGACGTCTTCGGGGCCGCTCCAGCTGAGTGGCGATCCCGCCTGCTCCGAGTGTCGAATCACGCTGTCCCGGGTGGCTGCGCTGGGTCACCCGAGCGATCCGGCCTCCGTGCAGTCGGACGCGGCGGCGACCGGCTGCATGGTCGCCGCGGCAAGCGACAGCACGTTTCTGGTGAGCGGCGTGGTCGGCGGAGGTGAGGTCTTCGTCTACGGACGCGATGGACGGGTCGCGTCCAGCATCGGTCGAAGGGGTGCCGGCCCAGGCGAATTCGGTTCGAGTCTCCGCCTCATGACCGCGGGAGACACCGTCATCGTCGTGGACAATTCGAACACTCGCATCGTGACGATGGATCGGAACGGGGCGGTGTTGGCGTCGTTCCGACTGCCGAGTGGCATCAACGGCTTCGCCCGACTCGCCACGGGCGAGTACCTGCTGCACGGGCGGCCCTTCGTGGGTCCGGACCAACCGCTGTTCCGGTTGCTGGACGACTCGGGCGCGGAAATCTCGAACTTCGGCCGATCCACACAGGTTGCGTGGGACACGGATCAGTGGGTCATCAGTCCGGCGAAGTCGGCCGACTTCTGGGCCGCGAGCATGTGGGAGTACAAACTCTTCCGCGGCTGGAGAGACTCCCTCGACGTCGCCCTGGTTCGCGATGTGGATTGGTTCCCGTCGGACAACGCGTGGTCCGAGGAGATACTGGTGACTGAGCCGCCATCGCCTTTGATCACGTACCTGCATGAGACGGACGACCGGCTGCTCTGGGTCTTCGTTGCCCTCGCCGATCCGGATTGGGCGCCGGAC
This sequence comes from uncultured bacterium, assembly GCA_937995995.1. Lineage (GTDB taxonomy): Bacteria > Gemmatimonadota > Gemmatimonadetes > Longimicrobiales > RSA9 > CALBZE01. The sequence goes on along the minus strand of CALKIP010000252.1, from coordinate 15,402 downwards.
ATCCCCGACCCGGGTTCGGCGCAGTGGTTCAGGGACTCGTTCGACACGATGATCGAGGTCATCGATCTCGACGAGGGGCGAGTGCTGGCGAGCCATCGCTTTGATGACTACCTCGGCGGGATCTGTGGGACGAAGCTCGTCTACGCCGTGACCCCCGCGCCGGATGGAGATGTGACGGTGAGCGTGTTCGAGCCGCGGCTGGAGCGGTAGGGAGCGGCTGACCGTCCGCCAGTCGCCCACCCCACCCACCCGCTGGGGCCCCCACCGGCCCACGCGGCCATTGACCGCCGCCGCCGCCGCGACACATATTCGAGTCTGACACTCCGCCAGCCATCGTCCCCCCACAACGGGGTCGTTGCCATGCCCGACGTGCGGGCTCCCACGCGGAGCCGACCCGAGGCCAGGCAAGCGACGCCGCTCACCGATTCCCGGCTCGATGCACCGAGCCTGGTCCTTTGTTGCATCCAACAACTGAACGGAGGCGAACGATGACCGCACGTTGTCGTCGCGTCCGCGTCCGGCTGGGCCGCGGTTTCCTGCGGCCGACGGGGCGGGCGCAACTGTGGCTCGATGTGGTCGACGGCACGACGGCCGCGGGGCTTCGCGACGCACTCGCCCGAGCGCTCCCCGAGGCGCGGTCGCTCCTCCCCGTGGCCGTGCTGGTGTGCGGCGAGCGGGTCCTGGCGTCCGGGGACGTGGTGCCGTCGGAGAAGGAGGAGATCGCGTTGCTGCTCCCGACCGCCGGGGGCTGAATCTTCAATTCCGGGAGGAAGACATGCCGGTCACGACCGCGACACGCACCGCTCGCCGCACCGTCTTCGTCAACCGCTTCACCGACGGGCTCCTCGACCCCGAGGGCGAGCTGCTCGGACCCGTACGGGATGGCGGCATCATCGTGGCGAACACCGCACCCGGCTGCTGGGGGCCGATGATCACGCCGCGCCTGCGCGGCGGGCACGAGGTCACGCAGCCGGTCGCGGTCGAGGGCGCGGAAGTCGGTGATGCGGTCGCGATCCGCATCGAGGAGCTGACCGTCACCTCGGTCGCGACGGCGTCGGGCCACGACCGCTGGGTCGAGGGCCACTACGTCGGCGATCCCTACGTGGCCGCGCGCTGCCCGGGGTGCGGCGAGACGTACCCGGAGACGGAGCTGGACGGCACCGGGCCGGAGGCGGTGCGCTGTGTCGCCTGTGGCACGGCGGTCACGCCGTTCCGGATCGAGAACGGCTACAGCGTGATCTTCGACGACCGCCGCACGGTGGGCGTGACGCTGGACCGCAAGGCGGCCGAGCGGCTCGCGCGGGAGGCGGAGCGCTACGCGGCGCTCCCCGAGGCGTCGGTCCAGCACCCGGTCCTCGCCATCGGGCCGCATGACCTGGTCGGAATCGCCGTCCGCATGCGGCCGTTCCTCGGCCAGCTCGGCACGCTCCCCGGCGTGCTCATGCCGGACTCGCACAACGCAGGAGACTTCGGTGCGGCACTGATCGGCGCCGAGCACGAGTACGCGCTCCTGCCCGAACAGCTCGAACTGCGCACCGACGGGCACATGGACATCGATGCCGTGCGGCCGGGCGCGGTCCTCCTCGCGCCGGTGAAGGTGCCTGGAGCCGGCATCTACATGGGCGACATGCACGCGCTCCAGGGCGATGGCGAGATCGCCGGGCACACGATGGACGTGGCCGGGCTCGCCACGCTGCGCGTCGAAGTCCTGAAGGGACGCACGCTGGACGGCCCGGTCCTCTTCCCACGCCTCGAGGACCTGCCGCCCCTCGCCCGCCCGCTCTCCGAGCGCGAGCGGCGCCGCGCCGAGGCTCTCGCCCGCCGCTGGGGGCTCCAGGGGATCGAGGAGTCCGCGCCGATTTCCGTCGTCGGGACCGGGCCGGACCTCAATGCCGCGACCGAGAACGGCCTGGCCCGCGCCGGTCGGCTCCTCGGGATGACGGTGCCGGAGGTGAGGAACCGGGCAACGATCACCGGCGCCATCGAGATCGGGCGCAGTCCGGGCGTGGTGCAGGTGACGTTCCTGGCACGGTTCGAGGCGCTGGACAAGGCTGGACTGATGGGTGTGGTGGAGGAGCAGTACGGGGTGGATCGGCGGGGCTGACGCGTGTCAGCGTCGGCGGGACCGGGTGTGGTTCGACGGCGAGACCTGGGCACGCGTACGTGTAGGCGTATGTGTACGGGTCGGGCGTAGCCTGGGAGGCCGAGCGACGTCACGTAGGCCGTGTACGAAAAGCGCCCCCGGAGACCACGGTCTCCGGGGGCGCTGTGCATCGGGGAGTCACGGTGGCGAGGCTACCCCTCGACCGCCTCCGCACAATGCTCGTCGAACGCCTGCATCAGCTTGTCGGCAATCTCCAGCGGCTGCACGCCCTGGATCTGGTGGCGCTCCAGCATGAAGACGGGCTTGCCGTCCTTGAAGAGCGCAATCGAGGGCGACGATGGCGGGTAGCCGACGATGTACTCGCGGGCGCGCGCTGTCGCCTCGACCTCCTGCCCCGCGAAGACGGTGGCCATGTGCGCCGGGCGGACGTTGTGCTCGAGCGCCGTGGCGACGCCGGGGCGCATGCTCCCGGCGGCGCAGCCGCACATCGAGTTGATCACGATCATCGCCGTCTCGCCCTTCGCCTTCTCGAGGAAGGCGTCCACGTCCTCGGGCGTCATGAGTTCCTCGATCCCGAGGCGGGTCAACTCCTTGCGCATCGGCGCAATCATCAGCTCGGGGTAGCGCATAATTTCCTTCCTCCTGCGACTCGGGTTCGCGAACTGAGGTTTCCCGTGCGCCCAATACCCGGAGGGGCGCAGTCGGATCCCGCGGCTCTAGCCGTAACGCGTGAGGTCGGGGAGGTGTTCCCGGACCAGGCAGAGGCGTACGGGTACGTGGTGGACACGTTTCTGGGCAGCTCCCAATGATCGACGACCCGGCCGAGGGTGGCCGGGTCGTCGGGGTCGACCGCAGTGGCGGGCGAGGTGCGGCGGGCCGCCGGGTCCGGCGGTTCGCCTTCACACGCGTTTCACGCTCAACGCGGCTGCTTCGCCGCCTTCTTCTCGGCCAGGATCCGCTTGCGGACCTCCGCGTTCTCGAGCCACGGCTGCCGCTCGAAGTAGCTGCCCGTCATCTCCTTGACCTTCGGGGCCAGGAGTACGAGGGCGATGAGGTTCGGCAGGATCACGATGCCGAGTGCGACGTCGCCGATCGCCCACATCGTGTCGAGTGCGACCATGGCGCCGACGAAGTGCATGGCGACGAAGATCAGCTTGTACGGCAGGATCGCCTTGGCGCCGAAGAGATAGTTGGCGCAGCGGTCGCCGTAGTAGCTCCAGGAGATCGCGGTCGATACGGCGAAGAGGAGCACGCCGATGATCACGATGTAGCTGCCCCACTCGCCGGGCAGGCCTCGGCTGAAGGCGAGCATTGTGAGCGGCGCGCCCGACTCCACCGCCTCGCCGTGCAGCGTGGTGTACGTCTGGCCGTCGTCGCTACGGGCGATGCGGTTGGCGACGTCGATCACGCCGGTGAAGCGCACCGTGTGATCGGGGTCGACGAAGAACTCCTCGACCATGACCTCGTGCCAGGCGAAGAGCGGGGCGCCGACGCCGTCGTTCTCGTGCACGCCGTCGACGATGCGGATCTCGGCGGGCGCCGAGGTCGGGCGATAGCGGCCCTCCTCATCGAGCATGACGTAGGAGACGTCGCCGCTGTTCAGCTCGAGCGGCGTCGGGTGCCGGTCGGCCCAGACGCCGGTCATGATGATCACGAGCGCGGTCATCGTGCAGACCACGATCGTGTCGATGAACGGCTCGAGGAGGGCGACGACGCCTTCACTGACCGGCTCGGCGGTCTTGCCCGCCGCGTGTGCGATCGGCGCCGATCCCTGGCCGGACTCGTTCGAGAAGAGCCCGCGCTTCACGCCCCACATGAGCGTGACCAGGAAGGCGCCCACGCCGGTGCCGGCCACGCCGGCCGACGGGTTGAACGCCTCACGGACGATGAGGGTGAGGCTCGGCAGGATCTGGTCGGCATGCATGAGGATGACGACGAGGGCGCCGAGCACGTAGATCGCGGCCATGTCCGGTGCGAGGATCGAGGTCACGCGGCCGATCCGCTTGATCCCGCCGATGATGACGGCGAAGACGATCGTCGTGGTGATGAGGCCGGTGACCCACGCCGGCGTGCCGAAGAAGGCGTTCATCGTGTCGGCCACGGTATTGGCCTGCACCGCGTTGCCGGTCAGGAAGGCGGTGAAGCCGAGCATGGTCGCGAAGAAGACGGCCATCCACTTCCACTTCCTGCCGAGCCCGCGCTCGATGTAGTACATCGGGCCGCCGGAGACCGAGCCCTCCCAGCGCTCGGGGTCCTCATCCTCTCCCACGTCGCGGAAGCGCTGGGCGAGGGTGACCTCCGTGTACTTGACCGCCATCCCGAGGAACGCCGTGACCCACATCCAGAAGAGCGCGCCCGGGCCGCCCCAGTGGATCGCGATCGCCACGCCGGCGATGTTGCCGATGCCGACGGTCGCGGACAGCGCGGTGGTCAGCGCCTGGAAGTGGGAGACATCGCCCGGCTCGTTCGGATCATCGTACTTCCCGGTCGTGACGGCGAAGCCGTGGGCGAGGCGGCGGAGCTGGATGAAGCCGAGATACAGCGTCAGGAAGACCCCGGTGCCGAGCAGTGCGATCACGACGAATGGGATCGTCTCGCCACCGACGGGAATGCCGCTGTCCCAGACGAGCGAGTTCAGGGAGCCCACGATCTGGCGGAACTGTTCCATGGATACTCTCGAGAGGGTGGTTGTACAACGGGACGGTTATCGGCTCGGATCAGGCGTGGCCGTGTACCGGCCACTCCGGACCGTCGACCCCGGGTATTCAATCCGGGTAGGGATTTACGAAGATGATGGGTCGGGTTCGCGTCTAAACTGGCTTACGATCGCAAGATCCGCTCGCGCCCGCAATCGGCGAGGCGCCGAGCCGGCGGGCAGGATGCGGCACATCCGCTTGATATATCTGAATCTGCATTGGAACCGGGCCAATCTAAGATGATTCGGAGCCCGGCGCCACCCTTTGTCGACGTAGGCCTCGGGCGAGGCCACCCGGTCCGTCCTGGACGGCATCGCGCTCCGTCGTGGGTGACTGCCCGGATCCGCTTTCTGAATGATGCCGTCGGCGCCCGATCTGAACGGCGCCGGCGGGCAGTGTTTCGGACGGCGCCGTCAGGAAGCGTTGTAGACCACGACGGGGGCCCGGGCGGCTTCGAGGATGCGCTCGACGCGCGGGCCGAGGAAGAGACGGTCGGAGCCGGGCCGGACGTCGGTACCGAGGAGGATGAGGCCACAGCCGAGCTCTTCGGCGATCTGGAGCGTCGTCTCGTCGGGTGCGTTGCCGATACGGACCAGGGGCAGCGTTCGAATGCCGTAGGCCTGGCCGAGTGCCGCGAGCTCCCCCACGATGGCCTGTCCGGCAGCGAGGCGGCGTTCGTCGGAATCGGTGAAGCCGCGCCGGTAGGCGTCGTCGTAGCCGCGGGCCACGTGCAGAAGGACGACCAGATCGTCCGGTCCGGCAAGGCGGAAGGCGAGCTCGGCGGCCTGCCTTGCCGCGGCCGATCCGTTGGTCGGGACGAGGATGCGTCCCGGGTCGCGTCCGTTCGTTTCATCACCGCCCTTGACGACCAGCGTGGGGCACGGGGCCAGCCGGACGATGCGGTCGATGAGGGGGTGGAATACGGTGCTGGAATCGCGGTCCGGCGTTTCGGTCGCGCCGAGGATCAGCAGGTCGTAGTTCTTGCCGGCCTCTTCGAGGATCTCCCGGTCCGTGTCGCGACTCTCGACGACCTTCCTCGTGACGTCCGCCTCGGGGAAGAGCGGGGCAAGGCGCTGCTGGTACGCGGTGCCTTCCGCCTTCTCGCCCGGCCGGGTCACGCTGAGGAGCGTGATCGAGAGTGAGGCCTTCCCCGTGAGTCGTTCGAGGAGTCTGGCCTCGAGCGCCTGTGTCGTGCTCGCCGCCGGCCGCACGCGCACCGGGAGCAGCACCCGCTGGATCTTGGCGATCGCGCTTCCTGCGGCGAGCTCCTCGCGGCGCAGCCGCTCGAGCTCCTGTGGTTCCGGGGTGACCCGGGCCAGCACCCAGCGGAGTGCGGGCGGCGCCATGAGCGACGTGGCCATCGCCATCACCACGATGATCGAGAACATGTCCTGGGAGAGGATGCCCAGCTCGAGCCCGATGGTGGCGATGATGATCTCCATCGCGCCGCGAGCGTTCAGCCCCGCACCGAAGCTGAGCGACGTCCAGTGGTCGCGCCGTCCGATCAGCCGTGCGCCGAGGTAGGTCCCGAGGATCTTCCCGCCCGAGGCGATGGCGATGACGAGGAGCGTGATCAGGAGCAGCCGCGGCTCGAGGAGGGCGCGTGCGTCGACCTTGAGCCCGGCCACGGCGAAGAAGATCGGTGTGAAGATGGCGAGCGAGGTCGTGATCAGCTTCTGGTGGACGGCTTCCGGCAGTCGCGGCATCTGGCCGAAGAGGACGCCCATGACGAAGGCGCCGAGCACCGCCTCGAGCCCGAGCGCCTGCGTCACGGCGCCCCAGGCGAAGGTCAGCACCACGACGAGCGTGACCAGACGGTCCTCGCTCTTGACCTCGTCCTGCACGTAGTCCAGCGCCCGCTTCACCAGCCAACGGCCGGCGGTGAAGCTCACGACCATGAAGGCAGCCACGCTGCCGACGGCCTGTAGCACCGTGCCCGCGGTGATCACGCCGGTCCCCGCGAGCGCGGCGACGATCGAGAGCAGGATCCAGCCGGCCGTGTCGTCGCTCATCCCCGAGGCGATGATGGTCTGCCCGATGTCGCGCCGCATCAGGTTCATGTCCATCAGCACCTTGGCGATCACGGGAATCGCCGAAATCGACATGGCCGTGGCGACGAAGAGGGCGAAGACCAGCCGCTGGTCACTCCCCGGCTGCGCCAGCAGATCGCCCGGGAGGAGCATGCCGAGGGCGAAACCGCTCGTGAAGGTGATCAGGACGCCACCGGCCGAGACGCCGATCGCCGTGCGGGCGTGCTGGCGGATCAGCGCCAGGTCCGTCTCGAGACCGGTGATGAGGAGGAGGAAGAGTGCGCCGATCAGGCTGACGACCTCGAGCAGATAACCGCCGAGCCCGCTCTGGGGCACGATCCACTCGCCGAGGGCGGGGAAGAACCCGCTCACCAGCGATGGACCGAGCAGGATCCCCGCCAGAATCTCGCCCACGACCGATGGCTGCCCCAGCCTCCGGGCCACCTCGCCCATCGCTCGCGCGGCGAAGAGGAGAAGCGCGATCCGGACCAGCAGAAGCAGGACGTCGTGATGCGGTGCTGCGGTGAAGGGCGTCATCGAGCGGGTACATCCATGTGAAAAAATTGCTCCTCGGGCTCAGGCAACCGCCGCTTGTTTTCGTGAAGCTGCCAGGCCGCGTGCCGCACGGGGTCGGTGTTCGAGGCCGAACCCCGGACCGGCACCATCAACGTTCGATGGGCCGTAGCTCCCGGTCGAGTCGCACGACCAGGCCGCCCAGCCCACCGTCTCCCATCCCGACATATCGTGCGTCGCCGATCCGGACTGTGTACCCGTCTGGTGACTCCGCGATCCGAAAAGTCGGGAAGCGAGACCACACCAGGAAGTTCCTGGCATCCGCGACGTGTGCCGCGGCCTCGCCGGCCGGAACCGGCGCCGCGATCGGGATGCTGTCCTCCCCGATCCGGACGCGCGGCTCGCCGAACCAGTCGAAGGCGCCGAGGTGGTACGCGGTCGGCGTCTCGACGACGACGTCGCCCCGGAACGGGTCCGCGGGCACGGGCGCGACCATCACGGCCTCGATCGGCCCGATCCCGAGCTCACGCGCCACCTCGTGGACGCGGCGCGTGGCGGCGCGGTCCGAGACGACCATGAAAAGCGTGTAGGCGACGGCGATGCCGAGCGCCCAGCGCGCGGCGGTGGTCGTCGCGTCGCGCGGCACCCGCGGCGTTGATCGCTCCATCCTGTCCATGGTGCCGTGCCTGGCGCCGACTGCCATCGCGTCGCGCCTCAGGCCGGTCACGCGGTACATCAGCGTGATCGCAGCAATGCCGGCGACCCAGGCCGCCTTTGCCGCCGGGGGTACGAGCGACGTCGCCAGGACGAGAGCACTCGCCGCAGCGGCGAGCACCGTCCAGGCCAGGAGCGCGCGCCCGCGTGGCGCAAGACCGAGGAAAACCGCCGCGCCGAGTGCGAGCCAGAGCCACGGGTCGATGATGAAGAGCGCATCGCCGTAGAACCACTCCATCGAGAACGGCGCGAGCAGTCGGATCCCGTAGGTGTTCATCCAGTCGAGCGCCGGGTGCGTTAGCCCTCCGATCAGCGCGAGGAAGATGATCGGCCAGGCGCGGGCGGGCTCTGCGGCCGGGTCGCGCCGGCGCCGGACCCAGCGGTCCCAGGCCAGTATCCCGCCGGCCACGACGAAGGGGAGCAGCGCCATCGCCAATGGGCCGTGAGTGATCCCGCGCCGGAAGGCTAGGGCATAGTACGGATCGCGCACCGCGTAGATGAAGGCGTCTATGTCCGGCGCGTTGGCGGCCACCACGAGCGTCGGCGTGGCGAGCGGCGTGAGCCGGCGAAGACCGGCGGCGCCGAGCGCCGCACCGGCCAGGCTGTGCGTCAGGTTGTCCATGCGTCGGGTTCGGATCCGAATCGATTTCTGGAGCGCTTGCGCGGGACAAGATGCGGGAGGGGGACGGTGCACGCCATACGGCGACGCGACCGGCCGGGCACGCGGCGCCGGGGGCCGCCGGTTGCCGAACGGGCGGCGTCGGCGTATTCGTACGTCATACACCGCCTACCGCACTTCAACTCCGAGGACACCATGGATCGGAAGCTCTTCCGGCACGGTGCGGCCGTCGGCGCACTCACCATGCTATCGCTCCTCGTGCCGTCGCCCGCACACGGGCAGCTATCGGCCGTGGAGCGGCAGGTCGCCGAACACGTCGACGCCCATGCGGAGGAGGCGATCGCGCTTCTCGAACGGATCGTCAACATCAACAGCGGCACGATGAACGCCGAGGGCGTGAAAGCCGTGGCCGACGTGCTCGCCGTCGAGTTCGAGGCGCTCGGCTTCGACGTGCGCTGGGCTGCGCTGCCGCCGGAGCTGAACCGCGCGGGGCACCTGATCGCCGAGCGGAAGGGGACGCGCGGCAAACGCCTCCTCCTGATTGGCCACCTGGACACGGTCTTCGAGGAGGACAGCCCGTTCCAGCGCTTCGAGCGCAGTGGCTCGATGGCGAAGGGGCCGGGCGTGGCGGACATGAAGGGCGGCAACGTCGTCATCCTGCAGGCGCTCCGTGCGCTGCACGCCGCCGGCGCCCTCGAGGACGTGACGATCCGCGTGATCCTGACCGGCGACGAGGAGGCGCCGGGCGAGCCGCTCGACGTCGCGCGACGCGACCTGATCGAGCTGGCCCGGCAAAGCGACGTCGCCCTCGGCTTCGAGGGTGGCTCGAGCGATGGCGACACGGAGTACGCCGTGATCGCCCGGCGCAGCTCGAGCGACTGGCGGCTCACGACGACCGGCACACAGGCCCACTCCTCGGGGATCTTCAGCGCCGGCGTCGGCGCGGGCGCGATCTTCGAGGCGGCGCGCATCCTGGACCGCTTCTACGACGAGGTGAGGGGTGAGGAGTACCTGACCTTCAACGCCGGGGTGATCCTCGGCGGTACGGACGTCGACGTCGATCTCGAAGAGGGGCGCGGCGCAGCGTTCGGAAAGACGAACGTCGTCCCACAGAGCGTGGTGGTCAGTGGCGGGATCCGCACGATCTCCGACGAGCAGCTCGAGCGGGCACGGGAGAAGATGCGCCGGATCGTGGCCGAGAACCTGCCTCGGACCTCCGCCCGGATCGAGTTCCTCGATGGCTACCCCGCCATGCCGCCGACGGAGGGGAACCGCGCGCTCCTGGGCATTTACGACCAGGCCAGCCGTGACCTGGGCTACGGACGCGTGGTGGCGTTCGATCCGGGGCTGCGGGGGGCCGCCGACATCTCGTTCGCCGCACCGCACGTCGCTGCGGCGCTCGGGGGGCTCGGGCCGTACGGGACGGGGTCGCATTCGCCGGAGGAGGCGGTGGATCTGACGTCGATGGCGAAGGCGGCGAAGCGGGCGGCAGTGCTGATCCACCGACTTACCTCACCGGACCACGTTTCAATTTTCACTATTGACTCGATCCATTATGCCGATGACCCGTAGTCGCCCGAGGTCATGCGGATTTCGTGCAAGATTACCGGCCCGCTAGATAGCAGTTTGTAGCAATAGTGAAAATTGAAACGTGGTCCGAGAAGAAAGGAACCCAACATGAGGCACCCACTCAGACAGAGCCTGTTCACCATCCTGGCCCTGGTCGCCTTCGTGGCGCCGCTTTCGGCACAGGAATGGCCACAGACGTGGCAGGAGCAGAACCGGTTCCAGGCCGGGCCGACTCCCTTCGAGCCGCTCATGGAGTTCTGGTACGAGCTCGACCGGCTCAGCCCGGAGGTGAGCATCCGGCCGCTCACGGTGACGCTCCTCGACCGTGAATTCACACTCGTCACCGTCTCGCGCGACCCGATCCTGAACCCGCAGGACGCGCTCCGCTCGGGTAAGACGATCGTCCTGATCGCGAATTCGGTGCACGGCAACGAGACGGCGGGGAAGGAGGCGAGCCAGCTCGTGGCGCGCGACCTGGTCGCCGGCGATCTCCAGCACATCCTGGACGACGTCATCGTCCTCTTCATCCCGCTGATCAACCCGGACGGCGGCGAGGTCCGGCGTCGGACGAATGAAGAGGGCTTCGACATGAACCGGGACTATGTGAAGCTGGAGTCGCAGGAGATCCACGCGCTCGTGACGAAGGTCATGAACGAGTGGACGCCGGACATCCACCTGGACACGCATCACGGCGGCTCGGTGCCCTACACGGTCACCTGGCAGGGCACGCTGAACCCGGCGGCCGATGCGGAGCTTCGCGCCTACCCGTACGAGCACATCTTCCCGCGCATCCGCCAGGCGCTGCGCGCGGAAGACTATGACGGCTTCGACTACTCGGGCGAGCGTACGGTCGACGGCGTGCGCGGCTGGGGCTCGACGTCGGTCGAGCCGCGCAAGCACCACGTCTACACGGGACTCGTGAACTCGATCGGGATCCTGGTCGAGACGCCGCGCAATACGCACCGGCTCCGGGACAACGGAACGCGCATCGAGGAGATCCCCGAGGAGGAGCGCTACTACCACCAGGTGCGTGGCCAGGAGATCCTGATGCGGACGGTCCTCGAGGTCGCCGCCGAGCGCCGGGAGGAGATCCGCGCGCTCACCACAGCCTCACGGCTCCGCGCCATCCGCAACGGTGCGAGCTACGGCGAGGATGACCGCATCGTCCTGGACTACCGCCTGGTCTCCCGGGGCAAGGAAGAAGTGTGGATCCGCGACGAGGACGCGCCGCTCGGCTACCGGCCCGAGGTGCGCGACGTCTTCCTCAAGTACGACGTCACGCGGACCACGTCGCGCCCGCTCGGCTACGTCCTGCCGCCGTCCATGGCGAAGGTGGTCCCGCTGCTCCTCGACCACGGGATCGTGGTGCACCGCTTCACCGAGCCGGCCGAGCTCGAGCTCGAGGTCTACGATGCGACGGAGGTCACCCGGGAGCAGTACTTCCAGGGCCACTACCTGAAGGCCGCGAAGGTGACGAAGTCGACGGAGACGGTCGAGGTGCCTGCCGGAGCGTACTACGTCTCGACGGCGCAGTCGCGCGGCAACCTGATCGCCTACCTGATGGAGCCGGAGACGGACGACAACCTCATCACCTGGGGCTACACGGATCACCTGCTGCGCGTCACGCCGCCGGCGACCGCGACCGCGAGCAGCTCGAACGCCCGGTTCGCGAGCCGGCGCAATGAGCGCAGGCCCCAGCGGGTGCCGATGATGCGTCTGGTCCGGGAGCAGCCGATGTCGCTCCTCGAGGTAGTGCCGTTCAACGAGTACAACCGGAACCGGTACTACCAGGTCTGGTAGTCGTACCGGACCACGTTTCCGTTTACCGGTTTTGTGCGGCAATTCGGCCAACACGATGCATTTTGCCGCAGCTGCTGCAGTGCGGTGTCGCGTCCATCGGGGCGAGCCGGGCCGAATTGCGGTAGCCCGAGGACCGGCCCCCATGGTTCAACGGGCCAAAACTGTAAACGGAAACGTGGTCCGATGAGCTAAGGGCCGTGGCTTGCCGGCGACGGCGGCCGGTTGATCATCATCGTCGCCACGGCATCGAAGAAGTGCCGCAGCATCGACTCGGCCTCGCGCGGGAACTCCACCTCGTCCAGCGCCTTGCCCATGAGCTGGACCCACCGGTCACGCGCACGTGGGTCGATCGCGAAGGGCATGTGGCGCATGCGTAGCCGCGGGTGTCCGCGCTTTTCCATGTAGCGCTGCGGCCCGCCGAAGCGGCCGACGAGGAAGTCGCGCAGGCGTTCCTCGGCGCCATCCATGTCATCCTCGGGGTACATGGGGCCGAGGATGTCGTCGTCAGGGACCTGGCGGTAGAATGCGGCGACGAGGCGCTCGAAGCCCTCCTCGCCCACGACGTCGTAGATCTCGATATCCTTCACGGGCGCGTTCTCTCCATTCCGGCTGCACACTTCCAGCACAGGGTACACGGCACTTGGGCTCCGGTTTCGGTTTCGTCGCGCGGCTGCCAGCAGCCGCGCGACGACCCGGAACCCCAGCTCTGGAACCGCAGCTCTGGAACCCCGTGCATAATCTCACGCCCCGAGCCACGCGCCCTGAGCCGCAAGCCCTGAAGCCCTCACTCGTGCTTCAGCGCCTGCACCGGGTCGACGCGGGAGGCACGGTGCGCCGGAATATAGCCCGCGCCCATGGCGACCGCTGCGAGGATCACGGTCGCGAGGCTCATGACGAGCGGATCATGGCCTTCGAGGCCGTAGAGGAGCGAGCTGGCGGCGCGGCCGAGTCCGAATGCCGCGGCCAGGCCGAGGGCTCCGCCGACGAGGACCATGCCGGCGACCTGTCGGAGCACCATGGAGCGGACGCGACGGCCGTCGGCGCCGAGCGCCATGCGCACGCCGAGCTCGCGGGTACGCTGCGCGACCGTGAAGGCCAGGACGCCGTAGAGCCCGATCGCGGCGAGGAGGGTGGCGAGGACGGCGGAGGCCGCGGACAGCGTGCTGATCATGCGGTCCTGGAAGACGTTCTCCCGCACCTGCTGGGGCAGCGTCTTCAGGTTCTCGACGGGCAGATTCGGGTCGAGCCGGCCGACGAGGTCCGGGATGGCGCGCAGGATCTGGCGCGGGTCGGCCGTGGTGCGCACGTAGTAGGTGAGCGAGCCGATCTCCTCGTTCTGCAGGTAGGGCGTGTAGTAGGTGGGGGGCGCATCGCTTTTGACATCGGCGTACTTCGCATCCTCCATCATTCCGACGATCCGGATGTCCAGCTCCGCGGCCGCGCCCACCGCCATCCATTTGCCGACGACGTCGCGTCCGAGCCCGAACTTCCTGGCGAACGCCTCGTTGACGATGGCGACGGGGGGCGTGCCGGCGTCGTCCGCGTCGGTGAACTCGCGGCCGGCGATGAGCGGGACGCCGAGCGCCTGGAAGAACCCGGGGCCGACTTCGTTGTAGTGCGCGCTCGCGTCGACATCCGGTCCCCCCTCGAAGCCCTGGACCGACACGGTGTTCGTCCAGTTGTCGCCGTTGAGGAGCGTTACGCGTGCGGCGGAAACGACATCGACGCCGGGGAGCGCGGCGAGCGCCTCCTCGACGCGGCGGAAGAGGTCGCGCCGGCGCTCGGGCTCGTAGCCGTTCAGCTCCGGCGAGATGCTGAATGCGACGACGTTCTCCGCGCTCAGGCCGAGGTCGGTGCGGCCGATGTTGACGAGGCTGCCAATGAAGAGCCCGGCCGAGACGAGGAGCGCCATGGCAAGGGCGATCTGGGCGGTCACGAGCGCGTTGCGGAACCGGGCGGCCGAGCGTGCGCCGGTGAGGTGGCCGGCGTTGGCGCGGATCGTCGAGACCAGTGCGGTGCGCGTGTTGTGCAGTGCGGGGAAGAGGCCGAAGATCAGGCCGGTGCCGACCGCGAGTGCCGCGGTGAACAGCACCGTCGACGGCCGCAGCTCGAGGTGCAGCGTGCTTGCGACTTCCGGTGGGAAGAGCGAGCCGACGAGCGTCAGCGTCCACTGTGCGACGATGAGGCTCGCCACGCCGCCGATCGCGGCGAGAACGAGCGACTCGGTCAGGAGTTGGACCAGGAGGTGTCGCCGGCCCGCCCCGAGCGAGAGTCGGACGGCCATCTCCATCTTTCGCCCCGCGCCTCGCGCCAGGAGCAGGTTCGCGATGTTGGCGCACGCGATGAGGAGCACGGTCCCCGTGAGTGAGAAGAGGAGGATCAGCGGCGTACGGGCCTCCCTGTGGACCCGGCTCTGACCGCGCCAGCCGGGCTCGAGCGCGAGCGTCTTCGCCCGGAACCGCGCGAGCGTCTGGTCGCTCATCCCGGCCTGCAGCGGCGCCTCGACCTCGTCGATGATCGGCCTGTAGACCGCGTTGAGGGCCGCAAGGGCCTGCTCGAGGGTGACGCCGGGCTTCAGTCGTCCGAAGAGATAGACCCAGTAGTTGCGACGATCCTCGAAGCCGCGGAACCACGGCGACACGACGCTTCGCATGGAGATCGGCACGAAGACGTCCGCCTGCTGCCAGAGTGTCGTTCCCTCGAAGCCGCGCGGCGCGACGCCCACGATGGTCATCGGCTGGCCGTTGACGTGGATCGTCTGGCCCAGCACCTCGGGGTCGGCACCCAGGCGCGTCTCCCAGTAGGCGTGGCCGAGCACCGCGACGTAGTGCCCGCCGATCGTCGCGTCGTCGTCCGGCCCGAGGAGGCGTCCCCGTGCCGGCCGCAGGCCGAGCAGCGGGAAGTACGACCCCGAAACGAACATCCCCGACCCGCTGGACGTCTGTCGCCGGAACGACAGGTTCGCCCCGAACGACCGGTGCGCGGCGATCCCCTCGAGCCCGGTCTCGGCCGCTTCCAGGTCCCGGAACATCGCATAGCTGAAGATCTCGTCCGTGTCGCCCGCGATCCCGGACGATATCGAGCCGCTCTTCGGACCGGGCGAGCCCAGGTTGACCAGCCGGTCCGGCTCGTGCACCGGCAGCGGCCGCAGCAGCAATCGCTCGAACAGGGAGTAGATCGCCGTGTTCGCGCCGATCCCGAGTGCCAAGGACAGGATCGCGATCGCGGCGACGAAGGGAGTTCGGAACAGCGTGCGTACTGCCAGCCTCAGGTTGCGCATGGGCTCCTCGAGCGCGGTGGGTCGATGATCGAGTCGAGCGGGCCCGGGTCGCGCGCGGGTAGGCGACAGCGGAACAC